>JBJEZM010000025.1:0-4634 GCA_051887395.1 Oscillospiraceae bacterium
AAATTAAATTATTACTTCACTACTTTTTTGGTCTTTTGCTCTTAGTTAGCATCATAGAAAGTTTATCGCTAATGTATTGAGGCGTTTCGCCCGCTTGAATATCTAGCACTCCCTCTATAATTAATTCTTTGCAGAAAGCTTTATTCTCACTGCTCATCATGATTTTGTTGGCAACTGGAACAAAAAATATATTCGCAAACATGGAACCATAAAACGTTGTAATTAATGCAACAGCCATGCCTGGACCTATTGCATTATAATCGCCAGCTGACATGTTATTGAGCATTCCAATAAGCCCTATTAACGTTCCTATCATACCAAATGCCGGCGCCAAAGTAGAACCTTTTATGCAAAAATTATATACTTTCATATCATCTGCTGTAGAAGCTTCAACGCTCATTTCTAACGTGTTGCGAATCTTTTCGGAATCTACCGCGTCAACAACCATAAGCAAAGCATCTTTTAAAAACTCATCGTCTATTCCATTTGCTTTGTTCTCTAAAGAAAGAATACCATTCATCCTAGCCTCTTGTGCAAGCTCTCTTAATTGTTCAACATATTTTGCCGGAATATATTTTTTTTCATTTAAAAACAATACTTTTAAATATTTTAAGCTGAATATAATATCTTTAAGATCGTAACATGCTATTAAAACACCAACAACTCCGCCAAAAACAATCAAAAAACTATTAAAGTCAATAAATATAGAAAAAGAGCCATTGCCAGACAACATACCGACTACAACCAAACCAACACTCACTAATATACCTAAAGTAAACGAAAAATTCAAAAAAAATCACCACTATTTCTGTTAAAATTCATCTATGCGAAATAGACTGCAAAACTAAATTGACTTTTTAAAACTCAATATTCTATTAATTATTTCTTCTTTGGACTGTTTAACTACAATCTTCCTTCCGCCAGATAATGTTATTACTGTGTCTGGATTCATCTCTATTGTTTCAATAAAATCGCTATTTAAAACAAATTCGGTACCATCTAATTTGTCTAATATAACCATAAACCATACCTTCTATTTTTTATGTTATTGGCGGCTATGCAACCGCCAATAACATAATATCACAAAAATTAAAAAACAGCAACTATACTCCTCTAACTATATTTGCATCACTTTCTTCTACCTGCAAAGATGTGTTTAGTGCATTGTTTGCAAACACGTGAACTGCTTTAGATTTAGCCAACTCAATTGAGCATTCACTTAAATCTACGTTAGAGCCTTCTAGCATTCCAGCCTCAAATCTGCCTGCTCCGCTTTCTCCTGCTGTGCCGTATTTTGGCTCACCGGCTGCCTGCGAAGCAATTAAAAGCCCGTTGCTACCATTTACCAAAGAATCCGGGGAATCGAACCGAACGTTGGCAAGCTTTGCCAAAATTACTGTTTCACCATTTTTAACACCAATAATTTCACCATTACCGTTAATCCTAACATCTGCGTAATCTTTTAGGTTTTGCACTCTAATAACACACGCATTGTCTGCTGTACAAGGAACTGCAACTAAGCCTTGAGCCGCATGTACTGCGTTTCGGGGTGCATGATCAAGCACCCCTAAATCGAAGCCACCTTCATCATGAGCCATCCAATTTTCGGTTTCCGCTTTATCTAAAATGTTGCCAACGTCCGCATGGCCATTAACCCATTGTGGTTTTTTATTGGTCGGGTGATTAGCATTAATATTTACCCAACCCACTGCAAACATGCCGTTAGACGTTACCAAACGGTTATCTGTGTGAGTTGTCACGCCTGCTGCATTAGTGATTTTAATAGAATCCCAGTGCATATCACCTACTCTTGTGTAATCTACATTTAAACCTTTACCTGAAATGACTAGAGGTGCTGCCGGAGCCTGCTTTCCAAAGTTAGTGCCAGCTTGGATTTGCTGATGAAGTGGAATAACATTAACTGGTGCAACAACTACATCTCCATTTACATTAGAAACACCAAAATTTTCGCTTTTTGTAAAATCAGCTTCTGTGAAAGCGTCATTACCTTCCGCTCTTTTTCCTCCTAAACGATTGTATTCTGCGGCCAAATGTTGCGCTTCCCATGCAGCTCCACCCGCACCTGCAGGTGCAACTGTATGCATGTTATCTATATTAACTGACGGGTTAATAGAAGCAACTGCAAAATAACCTTCACCATCTATTGCCAATTGTGTGCTCTTGCCGGTATCTTTTAGTTCTGCCTGTTGGTCGCTCTCGTAGGTCTCTGCAATTTTTGTGCCTCTAACATATTGGCGTGCATTTGTTGCCGCCACTCCATTTGTTGCTTTAAGCTCTGAACCTTCTGATACATAGCCCGCTGTTTTTGCTACAGCTAAACGTTGCCTAAAACCATTTGTGTGTGCGTTTGCACCTGATTCTGCCGCAGCTTCCATCTGCTTACGTGTTGATCTTAATGCCGAAGCTATTCCGTATAAATTCATATATTATTACTCCTTTTAAAATTTTAAAAATTTATTTTTTTAAAGCTCTTCTGTCGTTCCAAGCTTTTAGGTCTCTTAAAAGTCCAACCTATTTTTCATTTTAAATTACCAATGCGCCATCTATGTTTGTGAAAACATTATTATTGCAATATTGTTTTTGCGTTCCAGTAATAACCGTTCTGCTACCTGTGTTTACAATAAACATGTTTTCATCCATCATAATTAAGGCGTTTTTAACTCCTTTTTCATAAGCTGCATCTATACCTGAACTCAACCGTTTTAAAAACGTTTGATCTAATGCAATGTTGCGTTCATTAATTCTCTGCCCCGCATGTTTTGAAATTTTTATGTTATTTAAACTAAGTTGCAGTTCTTTTTCAAAAGTTTTTTCTGCTTTAACAGTATCTTTTTTTGTTTTGCTATTAACCTGAGAAGGACTGAATCTATCTATCCGTTCAAAACGGTTTAACAGCTTAACCTCTTCGCTCATAGTTTCACCTCCCTTAAAGTTTTACAACCATTCTATTAACAGAGCTTTTCAATTTTTTGATCTGCTCGTTGCTTCTGCAAACCTGCTTCTTTTCTCATTTGCCCCAATTGAGTTGAAACTCTTTTGGCCTCTGCAAGTGCTAACTGTACCGCCGCAACCTGTTCTTTAAGCTCTTCTTTTGTTAAATGCTTATCTTTTTGCTTGTATGTTTTTTCCGGCTGAGCCTCTGCCATGTTTACTTTTTTATGCGCTTGTTCTGCATCTTCTTGGTCTTCTGCTCTAAAGTTTCGGATTTTTTCTATGCCTTTAGTAACAACTTCACGCAAACGTTTTAATTCTTCTCTTGTACTTGCTTGGCAGCTTTCTATGCTCGCTATACGCTTGCAGATAATATCCATCGCCACGTTAGCTTCTGCTTTATTTTCTGCTTGCTTTATTGCCGCAACTTCTTTTTTAATATCTTCTAGTGCTGCCTGTGAAGTCTGAAGGCTTGATTGAACCACATCTGCATTCGAACTAAAATCATGGTTACTAGATTTTTCAACTGCCTCTTCAACATTACCTTCACCTATAATATCTTTAAGTGAATACGCCTCACCGTTAACAAAAAACTTTGGCTCCTTTGCACCCTCCGGGAATTCAACAAAATCTACTTTGCCGCTTATTGCCTCTGTTGATGTACCGTTGCGTTTTTTCACAACAACATCTTTTCCAACGTAATCGTATGCACTTTTGCGGTTTTCCATTTCAAAACTCTGCAAAGCTAGTTGATGTTGCTGCATTTGAATTAGCTGGCTTTGTAGATCGAAATCACTACCTTCATTGTCTATGCCCATGTATTTAGACTGAGCTTGAAGCATTTTGAAAAAATCTTCCATTGTAAGCACGTCGTTGTGACTTTTAGTTTTCTTCTTGCGATTAGTTGCAACGTTAGCTCTCTCTAAAGAATCTAAAACAAACTTATTTATTTGAGTTTTGCTTACAGTCATGCAATCTCACCTCTCTTGCCAAAATTTACAACAAATTCATGCTTAAAGTCCTTTTGCAACAAGTGTTCATAAGCTTCTTGTTGACGCTTTTGATTTTCATGCTGACCACTTTCTGTTGAGCTGCCACTATTACTTGCTCCCATGTCAAAAACCTCAACTGTTTTTACTTCAAACCCACTTTTATCTAGCTCTTGTTGAAGCATAATCATGTTCTTGCTTATTAGTTCTTTTGTGTGCTGATTTGAAGCTGCAATTGTTAGCATTGCTATTTTGCCTTCTTCAACCACAAAATTTATAACAAGCGTACCTAATTCTTTTGGCATTAAGCTCATCCTGATGTTGACAGGTTGGCTATTTTCTATATCAGCAATTGCTTTTTCTATATTAAAAGCAATCTGTTTTGTAACCACTCTTGCAGTCTTTACATCATAATAACCATATTTTACCTGGCTTAGCCATTGAATATTTTGTGCAGTTACATAAGGCTCAAAATTTCTACCTGAGCTTGTTAAATCTAAGCTATTTTCTTCTTGTTCCGCTGTTTCCTGCTCATAAGTGGTTAGCATGTTCGCCTGTGCTGTTGTTGCGAGCTCTTGTTCCAAATCTTCATACCCAAAAAAGCTATCGTCTAACTCTTTTGCTTCTGAAGTTAAAACTCGTGGCTGCTCTGCTTGTAGATTTTGGATATTGCTTTCTTTCAATTGTTGAACC
>JBJEZM010000026.1:0-4632 GCA_051887395.1 Oscillospiraceae bacterium
GTGGAGCAGCCTGGTAGCTCGTCGGGCTCATAACCCGAAGGTCGTTGGTTCAAATCCAGCCTCCGCAACCAATTAAGTATAAAACCCAGTAAGTATGATCTTTACTGGGTTTTATTTATTGTAAAAATTCAATTTTACTTTAAAAAATGAGCAGTAATTTAAATAAAAAAATAAATGTAATTTTTTACAATTTTCCAATAACTGTTCAACACAAAGGAGGAGGTTTTATTTGGTTAAAATTTAAAAAAGTACAAAAAAATGGAGTTTGTGGCTTTATTAAAGCAGAAAAATAATTTTGTTTCACGTGGAACAAATGTTGAAAACGTTTTTCATGTATTTTTTTAGCTTTTTAAGTAGAATTCCAAGCAGCTTGCAAAGGAACTTTTTAGGTGGTATAATATAATTTATAAATTATGTTTTAAGGTCAGGAGTTTTTTTATGAGATATTTAGGAGTGAATGAGCTTAGGGAAGAATTTCTTACTTTTTTTGAAAAAAAGGGCCATAAGCGCTTTAATAGTTTTTCATTAATACCGCAGGATGATAATAGTTTGTTATTAATAAATTCTGGGATGGCGCCTTTAAAAAACTACTTTTTAGGGCAAAAAAAATGTGAAGGCAACAAAGCTACAGATTGCCAAAAATGCATTCGAACGCCCGATATAGACAGAGTTGGAATTACAAGCAGACATGGCACATTTTTTGAGATGTTAGGGAATTTTTCGTTTGGAGATTATTTTAAAACAGAAGCAATATCTTGGGCGTGGGAATTTGCAACTAAAGTGATTCAAATTCCAATCTCTAAAATTTATGTAACAGTATATGAGAGTGATGATGAAACTTATAATATTTGGCTTAAAGATATTGGTGTTACGCCTGACCATATAAAGCGCTTGGGCAAAGAAGATAATTTTTGGGAAATTGGCACAGGGCCATGTGGACCGTGCTCGGAACTTTATTATGATAGAGGAGAAAAATACGATTGTGGCAAACCAGATTGTGGACCGGGTTGTGACTGTGATAGATATGTTGAATTTTGGAACTTAGTGTTTTCACAGTATATCTCGGATGGCAAAGGTAATTACGAAGAGATGGAACGCAAGAATATAGATACCGGCATGGGCCTAGAGCGCCTTGCTTGTATTGTGCAGGGTGTGGATAATTTATTTGAGATAGACACAGTCCAGAAAATTTTGCAAGAAGTTTGCAGGTTAACTCACAAAAAGTATAATGAAAATAAGCAAGATGATATCTCTATTAGAGTTATTACGGATCATATTCGCAGTAGTGTGTTTTTAATATCAGATAAAGTGGTGCCTGCAAATGAAGGGCGTGGTTATGTTTTAAGGCGATTGCTTAGGCGTGCAGTGAGGCATGGCAGAAAACTAGGGGTTAGTGGTTTATTTTTACATAAGCTTTGCGATGTGGTAATTAACGAAAATAAATCTGTGTACCCAGAACTAAAAGAGAACGCACAGCAGATTAAGGATATTATTAAAAATGAAGAAGAAAAATTCTTGGTAACAATAAATCAAGGGCTCTCTTTGCTTGGTGATATGCTTAAGGAACTTGAACAAAAATATGAAAAAGTTTTGCCAGGAGAGTTGATTTTTAAACTTTACGATACTTTTGGTTTTCCGGTAGAAATTATAGAAGAAGTAGCAGCAGAGTCTAATATTACATTGGATAAAAATAAATTTGAAGATTTAATGAAGAATCAAAAACAAATGGCACGTAACGCCAGAAAAAAACTTGGCGATTTAGGTTGGGACGACGAAACAGAAAATATATTAGAAAATTGCCCAACTAGCGAGTTTGTGGGTTATAATAATTTAGAGGTGCAAACAGAGATAACATGGCTTGGCAAAAACGGCTTGCAATGCAATGAAGTTGAACAAGGGGAATTGTGCCAGTTGGTGCTAGCTAAGACTCCATTTTATGCCACAAGCGGTGGGCAGGTTAATGATGTTGGAGCTGTTTTAGCAGGAAGAAGCAAGTTAGAAGTTTTAAACAATCAAAAATATGATGGCGGCAGAATTATAGCCACAGCAAAGATTGCTTGTGGAAGTTTTAAAATTGGGCAGAAAGTTTTGGCCAAGGTAGATGTGCAAAAAAGAAAAGCAACCTGCAAAAATCACTCGGCATGCCATATTTTGCAAAAAGCTTTGCAAGAAGTGTTAGGTGGGCATGTTAAACAGATGGGTTCTTATGTTGATGCTGCAAGGTTAAGATTTGATTTTTCTCATTTTAAGGCGCTAAGCTCAGATGAACTATTAGCGGTAGAGACAAAAGTTAATGAGGTTATTTTTGCAGGATTACCGGTGAATATTGCTGAGATGAATATTGAAGAAGCTAAGAAAACTGGCGCAATGGCCTTGTTTGATGAAAAATATGGCGAGAGCGTTAGAGTTTGCTGCGTTGGAGCTTATTCTAAAGAATTTTGCGGCGGAACTCATGTTGCTAATACTGCACAGATTAACATGTTTAAAATTATTGCAGAAGGTTCGGTTGCTGCTGGAGTACGCAGAATCGAAGCAATAACCGGTGAGAATGTATTTAAAAGAACTTTAGAAATTGACGAAACTATAAATAAATTAAAAGAAAATTTCAAAATAAAGTCTAATGCAGAGCTTGAGCCAAAAGTTTTGAGCCTTATGGAAGAAATTAAAACTCTTAAAGCAGAATCCTCTAACTTAAAACTTAAGATTTTAAACTCTGTAGCAGAAAATTTACTTAAAGATGTCAGACCGATTAAAGATGTTAATTTGGTATGTGCAGTTTTAAAAGATATTAAGTCAGATGAACTTAGAGTGGTTTGCGATATTTTAAGAGCAAGGAAAGAAAATATTCTGGCGGTTTTAGTAGGGCAAAGCACCAACAATTCAATTGCAGTTGCGGCAGGCAAGGTGGCGGTAGAAGCTGGTTTAGCGGCGAGCAATGTATTAAAAGAGTTATGCCAAAAGTTAGGAGGCAGCGGTGGCGGCAAAAAAGAAATGGCAATGGGCAGCATTTTAAATGTGGCTGGGTTAAGTGATATTGCACAGGAAATTGTGCAGAAGAATTTGTGTTAAAGAGGAGTAGAGTTTTGTGGAGATTGCAGGCCTGGTTCCAAATTCAACGGTGGATTTTCCTAAAGTGTTAGCAGCAGTTGTATTTACTCGCGGCTGCAATATGGATTGTTTTTATTGCCATAACAGAAAATTGCTGGATCCTTGCGCACTGCTTATTCCAAACGAAGAGATTTTTAGCTTTTTATATAAAAGGCAGAATTTAATAGATGGTTTAGTAATCACAGGCGGCGAGCCAACTCTGCAGGAAGATTTAAAAAGTTTTATTGTGGAAGTTAAAGCACTAAATTACAAAATTAAACTAGATACCAACGGAAGCAAACCAGAAGTGGTGCAAGATTTGCTTGAAAGTAATCTTTTAGATTATGTGGCTGTGGATTATAAAGCACCATGGGCTAGGTATGAAGAAATTTGTGCATATTCTGAAGTGGAAAATATTAAAAAGACATTTAAGATTCTCCAGGAAAGTGGAATTGCCTGGGAAGCACGAACAACAGTTATTCCGCATATAACACCGCAAGAGTATTTAAATATGTGCAAAGAGGCAGAGCAGTTTCCAAGATATATTATGAACAAATATAGAATACCTGAAGACTTTTTGTTGGAAGATAAACTTAGGCTCAATATGCCGCCGTATTCTTTAGAAGAGCTTGAAAATATTAGATTATTAGTTAAGGAAGCACAAAAAAATATATGTTTAGACAATTGATATTTTAAAGCAGAGGGGGTTATTAACTTGCCAGATTGTTTATTTTGCGATATAGCGGGAAAAAAAATAAAGGCAGATATTATTTTTGAAGATGAAAAGGTTATTACTTTTTATGATGTTTCTCCGCAAGCGCCAGTGCACTTTTTAGTTATACCTAAAATGCATATTGGTTCGGTGCTAGAGGTTAATGAAAGTAATAGTGATTTAGTTGCTCATATATTTGAAGTTATTGCAAATTTAGCTAGATCGCGGGGTTTAGTAGAGGAAGGTTTTAGAGTGGTTGCAAACACTGGGGAATTTGGTGGACAAACGGTTAATCATCTGCATTTTCATGTTTTGGGCAGAAGGCAGTTTAACTGGCCGCCGGGCTAATAATTTAGCATAAAAAAGAGGGAATACATTATGGATAAATTTTTTACACTCATGTTGCAGGGCTACAAAAAAAGCCACCAATATGCAAAATTAATGAAGAAACTTCAATTGCTGCGTTTATTATGTTCTCTGACGTTGAACTTACGGTTAAGTGCGCGGAAGAATTAGCCAAGCGAGTACCGGAATGTGATATTATAATCACAGCAGAATCCAAAGGGATACCGCTTGCTTATGAGCTTGCTAAAACAACTAAAAAAGAATATATTGTAGCGCGCAAACACTCCAAATTATATATGTTAGAGCCAGTGGAAGTTAGTGTTCAATCAATCTCTACAAAAGGCGTGCAAAAATTATGTTTAGATAAACGTGATTTACACAAACTTGCAGGGAAGAATATTTTAATTGTTGACGATGTGATTAGCACGGGGAGTTCATTTTCGGCTTTAGAAAGTTTAATTAGCAAAACCGGTGGAAATGTTGTAGGT
>JBJEZM010000027.1:0-4609 GCA_051887395.1 Oscillospiraceae bacterium
CATCAATTTTTTCATGTTCTAACAAATATTTGGTAAGTTTTTCTAATTTATCTTTGTGTTTAGTTAAAATCTCAACCGCTTTATCGTAGGCACTATCCATAATTTTTTTTATCTGAGAATCTATTTTCGCTCTTACTTCTTCGGAATGTGATAATGGATCTAAATAACCATTAATACCTAAAACTGAGTTGTCGTAAACCACATTGCCCAATTCATCACTAAAACCATAAATAGTAACCATCTTCCTAGCCTCTAGTGTTGCGGATCTCATATCTGCACTAGCACCGGTAGAAACTTCATCTAGCATTAATTTCTCTGCTACTCTTCCGCCCATAAATACAACAATACTTTCAAACATCGCTTTATCTGTTTTATACATATCATCCTCTTTGGGCATAGAAAGAGTAAAACCACCAGCAGGCCCTGTTGGAATTATAGATACCATATTAACATCGTCATAGTTTTCGCAATAATAAGCACATATTGCATGCCCAGATTCATGGTATGCTGTTGATCTTTTATTCTCCTCTGTAACACTCTTGCTTTTTTTTTCTGTTCCCACCATTACTTTAATAGCTGCAGTGTCAATATCTTCCGATCTAATTGCTTTTTTGCCATTTTTCACTGCAATCAAAGCTGCTTCGTTCATAAGCCCAGCAAGGTCAGCCCCTGTAAAACCGATTGTTGCTTTAGCAACCGTTTCAAAATCAACATCTGGTGCAATTGCTTTGTCTTTTGCATGCACTTTAAGAATCTCTTCTCTGCCTTTAATATCCGGGTACCCCACATAAATTTGCCTGTCAAACCGTCCAGGTCTAAGCAGTGCTTTATCTAAGCTATCTGCCATATTTGTAGCTGCAATAACAATAATTCCGGAATTTTTGGTGAATCCATCCATCTCCACTAATAGCTGGTTAAGTGTCTGGTTACGCTCATCATTTCCACCAAAAGATTCGCCATCTCTACGCTTGCCTACAGCATCAACTTCATCAATAAATACAATACAAGGCGAGTTCTTTTTTGCTTGTTCAAAAAGGTCTCTTACCCTAGATGCACCAACTCCAACAAACATTTCTACAAAAGCCGAACCAGAAATAAAGAAGAACGGCACATCCGCTTCGCCCGCTAACGCCTTAGCAAGCAACGTCTTCCCTGTTCCAGGAGGTCCCACCATCAAAATCCCGGTTGGAATTCTTGCCCCAATTTCATCAAATTTATTAGGATTTTTCAAAAACTCCAGAATATCTTGTAACTCTGCCTTTTCTTCAAGCAAAGCCGCTACGTTTTCGAATGTTACTTTAGGGCCTTTATCCATATATCTAATAGCCTTAGATTTAAAGCCACCAATATCATGCATGGACCCTTTAGATACATACCTAGAAATAAATACCCAAGCTATCATTAAAACTACTATTGGTAAAATTGAATTTAATAAAAACGGCAACAATATTCCCATTGAAATAGTCGTGCGTTTATAATCAACTTTTATTGTTTGTTCTGGAAATTTTGTATTATGCTCTTTTACATAATCTTTAATATCAAATAAAAATATATCAATGTTCGGCAGTTTATAATTTATTCTTCTAAAAATTGCCGGTGTAACCACTTTGTTAATTACCAATTTATTAGATTCAAAGTCTCTGTAGATACTGCTTATTTGAGCTTTGCATAAATCTAGCAAAAAAAGTTTTTGCTGCTTTAACATTACATCTGGCTTTGCAAATAGCAAATTTTCATTTGGCTCTTCGTATAACACCTTTTCTGTTTTTTCTTGTTTCTCTTTTATAACCAAAGATAAATCACCACTGCTTAGCTTTAGGTCATAGCCATAAACTTGGTCATTTTTAAAATAATCAATAATCTGATAATATTTTATATACTTTTTTTCACCGCTATTAAAAATCAAAAAAAGTAAAGAAAATACCCCTAATACAAATAATAAATACATAATAAGATCATTTGACTTTTTTTTCATAGCTTAAACAACACTCCCTTTAAATCCTATTTTTCTTTTCGTAAACTTCTTTTTTTAGCACACCAATATAAGGTAAATTCCTATATTTTTCAGCATAATCTAAACCATAACCTATAACAAATTCATCTGGAATATTAAAACCACAATAATCTGGTTGAATATTTTTCACCCTTCTTTCAGGCTTGTTGAGCAAGGTAGCAATCTTTAAGCTCATAGGGTTTCTGGTCTTTAAGACTTTTGTTAAATAGCTTAACGTCATACCACTATCTAAAATATCTTCTACAATTAAAACATCATAACCTTCTAGATTTATGTCAAGGTCTTTTATTATTCTAACAATTCCAGATGTCTTTGTGTTCTTGCCATAGCTAGAAACCGCCATAAAATCTATTTCTGCATGAACAGTTATCTCACGCATAAGATCTGCTAAAAAAACAACTGCACCTTTTAAAACACTAATGAGCATCAAATTCTTTTGTGCATAATCTTTACTAATTTGTTTGCCCATCTCTTTAACCTTAGCTTTTATTTCTTCTTCTGTTATTAAAATTTTTAAAACATCGTTTTGCATTCCTTCCCACTCCTTATTACATTCTAAAAAGTTAAACATTTTAGAATATAATAACATGTTTTTCTATTTTTGTAAACTCTATATTCCTTTTTTTATTCTATAACCAACTTGTTATTCACGCTAAATCACTTATTGTTTTATACTGTTAAATTAAAAAAATACCGTTTGCTTTTGCACACGGTATTTTAAAAAAATATTATGGAGCTGATAGTCAGATTTGAACTGACGACCTTCTCATTACGAGTGAGATGCTCTACCAACTGAGCTATATCAGCAGTTAAACTACTAAAAACAATACCTGGGATGCTCAACACCCCAGGTATTGGTAACATTAATAAAATAAAAACTATTCAGCTTTAACTTCTTCTGTTTTAGTCTCTTCTACTTTGGTTCCTTCTGTCTTTACTTCTGTTTCTGCTGGTGTTTCTTCGGCTTTAACTTCTTCCGTAGAAACTTCTTCCACTGGTACTTCTTCTACTTTAACTTCTTCTGTTGCCACAGGGGTTGCTTCCTCTGCTTTAACTTCATCCTTTTTAGCACCACAACCAGCAAAAGTAATTCCAACCGCAACAGTAACTAACGTTGCAATAACCAAATTCTTGACTGACTCCATTCTTTACAACATCTCCTTAAAATATCTTAACTTTCGGGTTGTTCTCAATTATATACGAACAACCTCGAACACCTCGTATTATACACTAACTTGCTAGTAATTCCAATGACTTTAGATTTAATTTTACTTTTTGTTAATTGTTTGTTAACATGTTCTCGGCTTATTTAGCTATTTTTCTTTATCATATTGTTGAATTTTGCCAATTATTCTCTCCTTTGCTATTTTTCATTAAGTCGTTAACTATAGTTTCTACCCCGCTGACTACATTTGCAATTGTTACTTTTTTACTTACCGATCTATCTCTTGTAACAATTTCTATTTCATTATTTGCGATAGATTTAGCACTAATAATCAGCCTTACTGGTGCTCCTATCAAGTCCGCATCGGCAAATTGTACTCCTGCAGAAAGATCTCTATCATCTAGCACAACATCATATTTCAGAGATAGTTCTTTATAAAACTTATTCGCATACCCGTTAACTTTCTCATCGTGATATTTTATAGCAATAATGTGTATACAAAATGGTGCGATAGAAACCGGCCAAATTGGCCCATGATCATCGTTGTGTTCTTCTAATATTGAAGCTATTAACCTGCCTATTCCAATGCCATAACAGCCCATAATTGGAGTTTCTTTACGGCCATTTGCAGCTGTGTATGTCATATGCATTGCCTTAGTATACTTATTACCCAGTTTAAATATGTTTCCTATCTCTATTCCATGTGAAATATTAAATTTAGCTTTTTTGCAAACCGGGCACAGCGTATCTGCATTTGCCTTATACACATCTTTAAATTCTTTTATTGCTAAATCCTTAATGTTAACTCCAACTAAGTGTTTATCTAATTTATTAGCTCCACAAACCAGGTTGTTCTCATCTTTCAGCGAAATGTCATAAATTACATCGCACTTACTAAGCTCAAGCCCTATAGGTCCAATAAATCCATAACAAATACCATCATGTTCTTGTGCTGTTCTTGGCTTAATATCAGCACCCATCACTTTTTTAATTTTAGCTTCGTTGACTTCTAAATCTCCTCTAATAAATACAATTAGTGGCTTGTTAGAACCTATTACATCAAATACACAAGCTTTAATTAACCTTTCTTTAGGCAAATTTAACACTTCTTGCAATTGCTCTATTGTTTGCGCTTCTGGTGTATCAACTTCTTCAATCGCTCCTGCCATAGCTGTAGCGCCTTTTTTTATTATGCCCTCTGCAACTTCAACATTTGCACTATAGCCGCAATTTGGGCAAATAGCTAAAGAATCTTCACCAATATCACACAGCAGCATAAATTCATGAGCGCCCATGCCACCCATCATGCCTGTGTCTGATTCCACTGCAATAAAATTTTTAAGTCCTACTCTTCTAAATATCTTAAAATAAGCATCATAACATTTTTGATAATATTCAGCTATGAAATTACTGTTGCGGAAATTAAATGA
>JBJEZM010000028.1:0-4520 GCA_051887395.1 Oscillospiraceae bacterium
ACATTATGACCATTTTTCAAAAAAATCTGCAATCTGGCAAGTGAAAGTTTCTTGCAGCTGAAGTTGTTTAGAAAATAAATCTACAATTTTTGCCACTTTGCTAAGACCCAACAAATGGTTTTTTTGGGGGACATAAGCTATATTAACCTTACCAAAAAATGGCATTAGATGATGTTCACAAACCGAATAAAAATCTATGTTTTTTACAATAACCATATCTTTATATGAGCCGGTTTCGAAACATTTAATTATATCTGATTTATTAGTGTTTATATCAGCAAAAAGTTCTTCGCACATATTAGCTATGCGGGTAGGGGTTTCTTTAAGGCCAGATCTTTTTGGGTTATCTCCTATTGCAAGAATTATTTCGTTTACAGCATTTTTAATGCGTTCTTTATCTATCATTAACAACATCCTCCAATTGTTTATTCTTGAATTTTTGGATTACTATAAGATCATCTTCAAAAATTTGTGTGTGAAGTCCGAATATATGTTTAAATTTCGGGAAGTAAGTATCTCCTTTATATGTTTTTTTTATTGTAGTGAGGAATAAAAACCTACAGCTTTTTAATGTTTGTTCATATACTTGTTTTCCCCCGCAAATCCAAACTTGACGGTTAGTTTTTGTGCTTTTGGGGATTTGACTTATGCTATTAATTATTTTTACTTTTTTATTTATTATATTATAATCTTTTTTTTGAGTTAATACAAGGTATGTGCTTTGTGGATTTAATATTTTTATTGTTTCGAATGTTTTTCTACCGACAACCAGAATTTGACTGGCAGTTTTTGATCTAAACCAGTTCATATCTACAGGGATATTCCATGGAATACTGTTGTTATGGCCAATCACACCATTTTTTGCAATTGCTGCAATAGCGAACCAGTTATAAATCAGAAGTATCACTCCTTGCTAATAAAAAATCACAAACCACATGTGAATTTATGTGATTTGTGATAAGAATTGTATTGTGTTTGGTGAGCCATGCGCGATTCGAACGCGCGACAACTTGATTAAAAGTCAAGTGCTCTGCCAACTGAGCTAATGGCCCACAAGTTTTATCTGCACAACACTTAGTATTTTAACACCACTATCTCAAAAAGTCAAGCCCTTTTACACAAATATTATAGATATTTTTAAAAAATGTTTTTTAAGCATTATCGCTTTTGTTATCATTCTCTTTTTGTTTTTGTCGCCAAGTGTAAATACCCCATATTGAGAACAATGTATTTACAAAAAACAATGTAGCTTGAGAATAAACATGGTTCATTATGTTAAGTACCATAAAACCTATATTAGATATAACCCAGGCAAAAAAACCTAACACATTCATCTGTGAATTTAAAAAAGCACCTATTAGTGCAATTATTGTAAAAACCCAACCTACGTATTTCATAAAAACACTCCTTTTTTAATTTTTAAAATGTTCGCGGCAAACCGCAATATATTCATCTTTTGCCCCAACTAAAATTGTTCCGTCGCAATCTATTGTTCTTTTACTGAACAAAGCATCGCCACCACAAATTGAGCAAACCGCTCTTAATTTGGTAACCTCGTTTGCAATTGCTAAAAGTTGTGGCATTGGTCCAAAAGGTAAACCTTTGTAATCCATATCTAGCCCTGCAACTATTATTCTCTTGCGTTGGTTGGCAAAGTCACTTACCAAAGTAACGATATCTTCATCAAAGAATTGAACTTCATCAATTGCAATAATTTCTGGCGCTTCTGCAAGATTATTCAAATTCTTAAGCAGATCATCTGCAGTTTTAACAGTTATGCAGTCTATTTCTTGGCCGTCGTGAGTAACCACATTTTCACAAGAATAACGAGTGTCGAAACTATGTTTAAAGACAACACATTTTTGCTTTGTGTAGATTGTTCGCCTAACTCGGCGTATTAGTTCCTCTGTTTTTCCGGCATACATTGGTCCGGCGATGACTTCAATTTTACCCATAAATTCTACTCTCCTACAATATACGATTTATTACAGATATTGGTGCATCGCACCATGTGCCTTTGTTTGTTTTTGTACTTTCACGCAAAATACCTCCTAACTGCATGCCACTTTTTAACATAACGCGACCAGATGCAATGTTAGGAGCTTTGTGATGAGCTTGGATTCTGTGGAAATTAGCTTTTTTAAAAAGAAAATTTATTACGGCAGTAAGTGCTTCTGTCATAATTCCATTATTCCAACATTTTTTAGAAAGCACATAACCAATTTCGCCACAGGCCTCTTTTTCGAATAATAAAATTATACCAATATTACCCGATAGCTTTATCGTTTTTTCTTAGAGTTATACACTATTTAAAATAATTATTTTTTGTATAACTATCTAGCCATTCATTAAGAACTTTATAAGTCTCGTTGATATTTTTATGCGCTGGCCAACCTAAATATTTTACGTTCTCGGGATCTTTGGCCCAATTATTAAACACAGGTTCAGCATCTTTCAGTGTGAATTTTCTAAGTAAAAGCCGGTTAGTTTCTATATTCTGTGTTCCTATGTAGTTAATTATAAAAGTTATCCCCCTTATATAGGACTAAATAAACAAAAATTTATGATCTAATAATTTGAGCAAATGAATACCGTGTTCAGAAATATATTTTATTCGGTTTTTTTATAAGAATCTAAATCTTATTTACTGAATTACCCTATGTATCATCAAAAACACAGATTCCAACAAAATCAATTATTGCCAAACAATCCATCTGGACCAAATAATTCATCGTTATCAATTGGTTTGTCATAATAACCAAAATCAAATAGACTGTTAGTTTGCTTAAGTTTGAATTGGCCTTTAAAATTACTACCAACAAATTTTATTCTATTAAGCCCTACATCGCAATGGAAAGGAATATCTCCATTAAAATGATTCTCTCCGTCTGCAATAACTTCTTTTAAAATTTCTATAGAGTTATCTGGTTTTATAAGTATTAATTTTGCTTTACCAACATCTGCAGAAATATCCAAATTAAAGCTATATTTACATTTTTGTTTAATATTTGCTTTGGCAATTGAAAAATAGCCTTTAAGAGTTTGTACTTTATATTCCAAAGTTTTACCACATTCGCTAGTATTTAGGGAAGACAAAATTTGTGAATACGAATCATATTGACGTGCTAATAGCTTATTATTGTTATAATATTTATTAAAGCATCCTGCTAAAAATAAACAAATCACAAAGATAGATAAATATTTAAAAAATTTTATTATACGTTTTCCAGCTTTTTAAGCTATATTTGGCAGAGAGAGAGGGATTCGAACCCTCGAAGCGCTATTAACGCTCACACGATTTCCAGTCGTGCGCCTTCAGCCACTCGGCCATCTCTCCACAACATCTACATTATAACATAATACATCTGTAAAAATCAAGAATATTTTTCATAAAAAGCGATAAAAATATTATTATGTTCATCCCCTGGCATGAGCCAGGGGTGCGTTATCTCTTTATTCTTTAATGTTAATTTATTTTATCATGTTGGCGACTTCCTGGGCAAAGTTATCTTCTCTTTTTTCTATCCCTTCACCTTTTTCAAACCTTACAAAATCTGCTACACTAATTTGAATACCTAGTTTTTTTGCCACGGAATCAATGTAATTTTGCACAGAAACACTAGGATCTTTTATAAACTCTTGCTCTACCAAACAGTTTTCTTTATAATATTTTGAAATTCGGCCATTTACCATTTTTTCTGCAATATTTTGTGGTTTGCCTTCATTTATTGCTTGTGTCATTAAAATCTGTTTTTCTTTTTCCAGAACTTCTGGTTCAACCGTCTCTTTATTTAGGTATGTTGGATTTGCAGCTGCGATTTGCATTGCAATATCTTTAGCCATACAAATAAAATCTTCCGAACTGGTAAGGTTTTTCTCTGCATTAAATTTAACCATAACACCAATTCTTCCATCACCATGAATATAAGAATACAAATTGCCTTCGAATCTTTTAAATCTTCTGATTCTGATGTTTTCACCGATAACTAAGATTTTCTCTTTAAGAACTGCATCAACAGTTTTTTTACCTAAGTTACAAGTTAATAGTGATTCAATATCTGCTGGATTTTGGTTGATAACCACATTAGCACATTCATTAACAAACTGCACAAAGTCGGCGTTTCTTGCCACAAAATCTGTTTCGGAATTCACTTCGATTATTGCACCAACATTCTGTTGGGGTTTTACTACAGCGGCAACAATTCCTTCTGCTGCAATCCTTTCTGCCTTTTTTGCAGCAGCTGCTAGTCCTTTTTCTCTTAAAATATCTATAGCTTTGTTAAAATCTCCATTTGCCTCTGTTAGAGCTTGTTTGCAAGCCATCATACCGCATCCGGTTTTTTCTCTTAAATTAGAAACATCTTTTGCTGTAAAACTCATAAATAATTGCCTCCCACATATCTTTTTCACAGATTTCCCCACCTTTTTGGTGGGGAAAATAACATTTTGTTAATTATTCTGCGTTTTGTTGTTGTTGTTGTTGTTCTTCTTCTTCTTCTTCTTTTTTATCTATTTTTTCT
>JBJEZM010000029.1:0-4467 GCA_051887395.1 Oscillospiraceae bacterium
AAGTCAAAAAACGAGGATTATGATCCAATGATAATGACACCAAGTCAACGGCATAAAACACTCAATAATATACACGAGGATTCTGTGAAATTTAGTAAAACCGAAACTGGTCACGCAATTGGTGCCGCTGTGATTGTTGGCGCTACCGCCGGAGGGGTTGGCGGAGCAGCTTTTTCATACGGAGCAGCAAAAGCCATGTAAATATCTGATACAAAAGCCTACGACAAAGGAGAAATGACAAGCGTCAAAAAAACAATTTATGAAGAAAGATCGTATGATCGTGTACATTTTGGTACGGACATGTTGCTAAAAGGTACGGACGGTTATTGGTTGATGCAAAACACAAAACGTCGATTGATTTGCGCAAAGAATAAATTAGAGCAGAGGAAGAAGATGATGATGAGAAAAAATAAAAAACTATATTGGCTCTCTTTTGCATTGCAGTTTACTTTAGCGATATTAGCATTTTTAAAAATAGACAATTTAGCCTACGCAAATTTTGTTGCGATTTGGTTGGCTTTAATTTGGATTTTGCGTTGGTTATTTTGCTTTTTTAAAAACAATAAAACTATCTGCTATTAAACCACCATTCCAACATAACAAAATAAAAAAATCGATCATTTTTTTATGAGCTGGGAATAATACAACAGCATACTCTAGTAATGCAAAAATCAGCGCCATATAAAACCCGATTTTGCAACTTAACTGTTTATTTTCGCGTTTCTTTTAATATGTACTGGTAACATAGCTAATTGCTATGGTCTTTTGTTGTAGTTGTTAATTATTTTTAGTGCTGTTCAAAAACACTTGATTAAAATTTACTGCTCGCTCCTCCACCGCTGAAGCTACTGCCTCCACCAAAACTGCCGCCAGAGCCAAAAGAACTGCCTCCACTAGATGAACTGCTACCAAAACCACCCCATGAACCACCTGTGTTATATGAGGTGCCCCAAAATCTATTGCATTTAGATTTACTGGTAGCTATAAAACTTAGCACCAAAATAAGAATAATAAAAAACGCCGTTATTAAATCCTCTTTAGAAAACGTGTCGTCAGCCTGCACAACAGAGCCAGGTTCCTCCACCTCCGCTACCACCGCGTCAAAAATCTGTGTAATGCCCAAGTTATAATCATTTTCTTTAAGTGGTGTGCCAAATTGCCTAATAATCTTGCCTGCTTTTGCGTCATTTAACACTTCTTCAAGGCCATCAGATACTTCAATTCGTATTTCATGGTCTTCTATCGCCAGCAAAATTAAAATCCCTTTTTTACTATCCTCTTGCGCAATCCGCCACTTTCGACCCATCTCAATAGCGTAGTCACTAATATCTTCACCTTTAAGTGATTTTATTGTTGCAACCACAACCGGTATTTTACATTTTTTATGTAATGCAACGCTTGTTTTTTGAATATGAGTTTTAGTTTCGCTGCTCAGCACCCCTGCAAAATCATTTGCGCGGGATTCCGCTTCAGGTATAGATAAAGCTGATGTATTTACTACGCATAGCAAAATTACGCTTGCACAAAGCAAAAACCTAACAAAACGGTTTGTTTTTATAAACAATCTCATTATTCACACCACTTTAATTAAAACTTACCGCGGGAACAGTTTTAGCGCCTGAATCTGCTTCAAATAAAGGTAGTTCATTAAAGCCGAACATTTTTGCCACTATATTTTTGGGGAAAAGTTTTATGCTTGTGTTATAAGCGGTAACCTTTTCATTTGCATCTTTACGAGCTACTGCAATTCTATTCTCTGTACCAGCAAGTTCATCTTTTAAATAAAGAAAATTTTCGTTAGCTTTAAGATCCGGGTAAGCCTCTTCAATTGCCAAAAGCCTTCCCACTACAGAGCTAAACGCTGCATCTGCCTGCACGGTTTCTTCTGGTGTTTTTGCATTAATCATATTCTGGCGTGCCTCGGTTACCGCATTAAAAACTTCTTCTTCGTGCTTTGCATAACCTTTAACAGTGTTCACCAAATTAGGAATCAAATCGTTTCGGCGTTGCAAATGTACCTGCACATTAGCAAAAACCTGCTTTGTTTCTTGCTCTTGCCCAACTAATTCATTCCTAGTAGATATTATATATCCGCCGCAAATTAAAATAACAATTACCAAACAACATAATATTTTTGTACCTGCTTTCATATTTTTCATCATAATTATCAATTCCTTTCTTCTTTTAACATTTTATAATCGTTGTCCTATCTCTTTTTTTATATTATACAACAAGTAAATGAGTAAATCAACCGCTATATATTCTTTAATATTTACACACAAAAAAGTTATCAACATTTGTTTCACATGAAACAAATGTTAAAAAATGCTTTAATACCGCCGAAAATTTCACTTTTTTTGCACTTTTTTGAAAATTAGTAAATTAAAAATCACCCGCTATGCAGGGGATTTTTATATTTTTAAAAAATTATAAAATATTGATTTTTACAAATTAGTTGTTTTGATGATTTTTTTGATATTCTATAATCTAGCTCTATTATTTAAGATTGTAGTGCAATAGTACTAAATATTGTTGCTTAGTGCGTTGGCCACTACTACAGCGCAAGAAACGGTTGCGCCAACCATTGGATTGTTGCCCATACCGATAAAGCCCATCATCTCTACGTGAGCAGGGACCGAAGAGGAGCCGGCGAATTGAGCGCTGCAATGTGTGCGGCCAAGTGTATCTGTTAGGCCATAAGAAGCCGGGCCTGCTGCTACGTTATCCGGGTGAAGGGTTCTACCTGTACCTCCACCTGATGCAACTGAAAAATAGTTTATATTATTTTCGAATGTGTATTTTTTATACATGCCCGCTACAAGGTGTTGGAATCTAACCGGGTTTGTGGAGTTACCGGTGATTGAAACATCCACTTCCTCGTGCTTCATGATTGCAACCCCCTCTTGGGCATCGTTTGCGCCGTAAACCTTAATCTCTCCTCTTTTGGTGTTAGAAAATTTATATTCTTTTGTTATATCTAATTCGTCCGTTTGGAAGTTGAAGCTAGTTTTAACATATGTAAAACCATTTATTCTAGAAATTATATAAGCTGCATCTTTGCCCAAGCCATTTAAAATCACTCTGAGTGGTGTTATGCGCACTTTATTTGCTGCCTCTACAATACCAATTGCACCCTCTGCTGCTGCAAATGATTCGTGACCAGCTAAAAAACAAAAGCATTTTGTTTGTTCGTTAAGCAGCATTCCGGCGAGGCGGCCATGGCCAATACCGACAAGCCTGGTGTGTGCAACAGAGCCTGGGGTGCAAAATGCCTGGAGGCCTTCACCGATTACATTTGCAAGCTCTGAGACGTTTTTTTTGTTTGAATTTAGGGCCGCTGCTGTTCCCAATGTGTAAGCCCATACTGCGTCGTCGAATGCGATGGGTTGAATGTTTTTTATAATTTTTTGTACGTCAATTCCACGGGCATTACATAATTCTTTGGCTGCCTCTAAGCTTTTTAGGTTATATTTTTGCAAGCATTTTTCTACCGACTCTTGACAGCTCTGTTTATTAAGCATCTCTAACATCTTTCTCACCTCTTATTCTTTTCTTGGATCTATATACTGTTCTGCGTCATTAAAACGACCATGTTGCTTTATATTATTTTTGTAAGCTTTTTGTGGCTCTATGCCTTGCTTGATTTCGTCTAGCATTGCACCAACGTTTATTGATTCGTAGCCGATGACTTCTTTATTGGAATCTAGCGCTAATTTTGTGATATAGCCTTCGGTTAGTTCTAGGTAACGGACCCCTTTAAGTTGACTGGCAAACACACTGCCCACCTGAGAGCGCATGCCTTTACCAAGATCATCTAGTGATGCACCGATCGGCAAGCCGTTTTTGGAAAATGCCGTTTGTGTTCTGCCGTATGCAAGCTGTTCGAAAATTGAACGCATTGCTACGTTAATTGCATCGCAAACTAGGTCTGTGTTTAAAGCCTCTAGAATGGTTTTGCCCTGCAGGATCTCACATGCCATGGCTGCTGAATGAGTCATTCCGGAGCAGCCGATGGTTTCTACTAATGCCTCCTCAATTACACCGTTTTTAACGTTTAGTGTGAGTTTGCACGCTCCCTGTTGCGGTGCACATGTGCCTACCCCATGCGAAAGGCCGTTGATTTGAGATATATCTTTTACTGGTGTCCACTCGCCTTCTTGCGGTATTGGTGCAGCACCGTGGCTTTTACCCTGCGTTACGCTGCACATATTCTCTATTTTCGCTGAATATTCCATATTCTCACTCCTTTTATTTTTTGTTTTTAAGCAAAGTTTAACATATAAACGCATATATTTCAAGCATATATAATAAATTTTTATCTAAATACTAGACAAATGAAAATAATTGTGATATTATATCAACAAGGGGAGAGGTATTATTAATTAAAAGGGAGTGTTTATATGGAAGAAGAGAGTAAAGTTCAAGAATTTGCTGAGAATGAGGTTTCAGGTAGTCCCGCTGCAGCGC
>JBJEZM010000030.1:0-4420 GCA_051887395.1 Oscillospiraceae bacterium
TTGCTTTTATATTGCCCACAAACAACCCTCTTCTCTTATATATATTTATTCAATATATTCAAATGCAAAATTGAAATTCTCTATTTTAACTGTATCTCCGTTTTTAGCTCCCAGTTCCTTAAGCTTTGCATTCACTCCTATCTTCTCTAGTGTTTTTTCAAAATATTGCAATGCTTCATAATCAAATATATCCACCGATTGTAAAATTCTAACCAGCTTTGCAGATTTTATTACAAGATAATCTGCCTCTTTTTTTACCTCGAATTCATTTGTTTCTGCTTTTTTAATATTATTCATACCGTAGACTCTTCGCTCTGGCTCTGGTTCAAATGTCTCTATCTTAGGCAGTTGTTTTAGTTTATTAAACACTCCCCACTTGAGCTCTTCTAACCCCTTTGATGTTGCTGCACTAATTAAATAAAAATCCAATTTTTGTTTAAGTATATAATCTTTAAGTTTCTCAATCTGTTCATTTGTAGCTGCATCTATTTTATTAGCCACTACAATTTGAGGTTTTGTGCATAAGTTTTTGTTAAACTGAGCCATTTCATAATTTATGTGCTCAAAGTCTTCAATCGGGTCGCGTCCATCTGCAGCAGATACATCAATCACGTGCAAGAGCAGCCGGCAACGCTCAACATGGCGCAAAAAGCTGTGCCCCAAACCTTGCCCTTGGCTTGCACCCTCTATAATTCCTGGAATATCTGCTACCACAAAAGAGCCTTGTTCCGATATTCTTACCACGCCGAGTGATGGCGTTAATGTTGTAAAGTGATAATTTGCAATCTTTGGTTTTGCATTGCTAATTTTAGAGATAAGAGTTGATTTGCCAACATTGGGGTAGCCCACCAATCCAACATCTGCAAGCAGTTTTAGCTCCAGAGTTAAATTAAGCGCTACACCCTGCTGCCCCGGAATGGCAAACCGTGGAACCTGGCGTGTGGCAGTGGCAAAATGCTGATTCCCCTTGCCGCCTTTGCCACCTTTAGCCAGTAGGAACCCTTCTCGGTTAGACATATCTACTATAATTTCTGCTGTCTCTTTATTTTTAACAATCGTTCCACGCGGAACTTTTATTATTATATCTTCAGCATTTTTGCCAGCGCAACTATTCCGTTTGCCGTTTTCGCCATTTTGCGCAATATATTTCTTTTTATATCTAAAGTTAACCAAGGTATTTAAATTATCATCCACACGCAGAATAATATCTCCACCTTTGCCACCATCGCCGCCATCTGGGCCACCTGCAGAAACATATTTTTCACGGTGAAAGCTAACCGCACCGTTACCGCCATTGCCAGATCTCACTTCAATGTCTACTATATCTATGAACATAGTTTGATTCTCTCTCTTTATTAAATATTTTGCTTTAACCACAAAAGCCTGAGTGATGACCACACCACCCAGGCTACAAAATGACAACCTTAATCAAAATAAGCTTTTTTAAACCGTGTATACACTAACCTTTTTTTTGTCGCGACCTAAACGTTCAAACTTAACTTTGCCTGTTACCAACGCAAATAATGTGTCATCGGAACCACGCCCCACATTTTTGCCCGGATGAATATGTGTGCCACGCTGCCGAACCAATATATTACCTGCCAAAACTGTTTGGCCATCTGCTCTTTTAACTCCTAGCCTTTTTGATTCTGAATCTCTGCCGTTTTTTGTTGAGCCTGCCCCTTTTTTATGAGCAAAAAACTGCATGCTTATGATTAACATTCTTCACACCTCCAATATAATTACCTCGATTGTTCTTTTATAAGTTTTTGCTAATAGTTTCAAATGCAAGTAGAACGACTCTACAAACGCATAGCCAGGCTTTAAATTATCTGTTTTATTGTTTGCCATGATTTTTAGAGCTATATTATTCTCGTCTTCTTTAATTTTGCATTTTAATTTTAATATTTCTGTTAATCCGTTCGTGACCATCTGCAAAGCCGAAGAAACCGCAGCACAAACAATATCTTTGCCATAATCTGCATAATTTGCATGGCCAGAGATATTAAACCCCACAAAATTTTCTGCTGATTTCTCGAACTCTGCAATAATCATTAGTTTTATGCCTCGTTAATAGAAATAATTTGCAGTTTTGTGTAGAGCTGCCTATGCCCTAACTTGCGCCTTTCGTTCTTCTTTGGCTTATAAGTAAACACTGTAATCTTGCGTGCTTTGCCGTTTTTTAGCACTTTTGCCACCACATTCGCAGCCGAAAGTGTTTTACTGTCTACAATCAACTCTTTACCATTGTGGAGTGCAACAATATCTGTTAAACTAACCTCTGCGCCTTCTTCGGCATCTAGGCGTTCAACAAAAATTTCATCGTTTTGCGAAACTTTGTATTGTTTGCCTCCTGTTTTGATTACTGCATACATTAAACTTACCTGCCTATTCGTAATCTCGCTGCAGCGGGCAGCCAAAACAAACTTTGGCATTTAAAACCCACAACATGCGGCCTTTGCATTATAGCACAATAAGCATCAAAATGTCAAGCAATCCGTGCAAATTTAATTAAACCCTCTGTTGATCTATTAACAACTTATCTTTTGTTAGAGATAAACTTGGTATTCTTCAAAATCAAATGTCCCTGCTCCATATTGCAATATTCCTTTTGCTTTTAATTTAGACAGTTCAATTTCTATGTTATCTATTAATGAAGTTGCAACATATAATTGGTGATGCCCCGAGAAAATATGATTTATCTGATATGTTTGTATACATCTCATAGATTGCAAAAATAACTGTGGGTTTGTAGAAGGGCAAAATATATCAAGCTTTCCTTTATATACCAAGTCTCCGGAATACAAATATCCTTTTTCAATCTCATAAAAATAACAATGCCATGGAGAATGCCCTGGCGTATGAATAACTAAGAGTTTGCATCCACCTAAATCAAAACAATCTCCATCGTGTAAAATTCGTTTTAGAGGGCCATGATAAATTTGGTATTCATTAACATTAAAGTCTAGCGGAAGTTCGCAAGGAAATTTTGTTAAATTATTTTTTACAACCTGCAACGGAAGTGGAAATTTGGCTTACAACCATTCCTGTTCACTTTCATATACACCAATATCGCTAAACCATTTATGCCCACCAATATGATCCCAATGAATATGCGTTGTAACCACTTTAATTGATAACCTTGTTAACTCTTTTACTACCTTTAGAATATTGGAAACTCCTAATCTCTTATCAATTAAAATCGCATATTGTTCTCCACACAATAAATAGCAGTGTGTTTCTTCCCAATGTTTATCACTTATTGCAAAAGTATTGCTGTCAATTTTTTCAACAGTGAACCAATCTCCAATTTCAATTTAGTATCCCTTGTGTTAAACTAAGATTTTAAATTCAAAACCGTGATTTTTAAAGTATTCTATTACACTGGGCAGCGCTTTAACTGTTTCCTCTTTACCATCCGTGTCGTGCATGAGTAGCACAACCAAACCAGATAATTCTTCAACTTTATTACCATTTTCATCAACGCTTTTTGCAAGCACTATATCCTTCTTCATATATTCAAACAATTCTTGTGCATTCTTTTTTTTCCCCTCGGCATCGCCTGTTAATGCGTTCCAATCTATAGACGCCATGTTATTTGCTTTAAGATATTCTTTTAGCGGCTCCATATTTTTCCAAGTCATCATTCCGCCCGGGCATCTAACTACCCTTGTAGAAAATTTATGGCCTATAACATCTTTAAAAACATCATCCGTTTTTTTAAGATCCGCTTTAAAGTTTTCTAGGTTTACGTTACGTTCCGGTTTAGGGTAAAGGTAATCGTAGTTATGACTGTATGTGTGGTTTGCAATTGCATGCCCCTCGGCAAATTCACGCTTGAGCAATTCTTTTGTTCTATCTGAATTTACTCGAGAGCCTAAAATACAGAACGTTGCTTTTACATCATACTCTTTTAAAATACCCAAAATCTGCGGCGTGTTTGTGGTAGAAGGGCCATCATCAAACGTTAAAAATACAGTTTTTGTGCCCGGTATGTTGCGTACTTCATCTTTGCCAAGTGGAGAAATGTTCTCACTTCTTAAGCGTTCCCAAATTTCTATTGCATCGTAACCATTTTTCTTTGCTGAATCTGGCAATGCACCCACCGCCTCTATATCTATCCCTGGTTTTGGTATTTTTTGCACCTTTGGCACTTTTGCCACCATTGTTTTTTGCGTGGTGTTAATTCCCTGTAGCTTTGGCGGCTCTTTGCGCTGTAATAACAAACCTGTAATGCAAACCACATACACTAAAACTGCAATCAATATAAATTTTCTTAATAAAGTCCTACTTCTCCTTACCATTTTTAACTGCCTCCAATACCTTACTTTTTATTTTTATAAATTTATTACATTATCTCTGCCGAATTTTTACACACAAAAAAGTTATTAACATTTGTTCCACGTGGAACAAAATTAAA
>JBJEZM010000031.1:0-4393 GCA_051887395.1 Oscillospiraceae bacterium
AAATCGAGTGTTCATAACTCAAATCCGTTATGAACACTCGATATGGTGCGGATAACAGGACTTGAACCTGCACGAAATTACTCACTAGCGTCTGAGACTAGCGCGTCTGCCATTCCGCCATGCCCGCATTTGTCTTAATTATTATAACATTGATTTCAAAATTTTGCAACCTCAGATAATCAAATAAAAAATTAAAAAGCCAGTTTTGCAAAATGCCTGCTGGCTTTTATTACTATAATTTTCGTGAAAAGAGTAGGGAAGAAACTGAACAAATTATTTGCTTTTATTGGTTCTAGTTTTTTTAATTTCTGCAAGAGGATTTACTGCGGTTGCTTGTTTTAGCTGTTTGTCAGAGACATGTGTATATATCTGCGTTGTGGAAAGATTTGCATGTCCTAAAATTTCTTGCAGAGTTCTAACATCTACATTGCCATATTGAAACATTAACGTTGCTGCTGTGTGGCGCAATTTATGGGTTGAATAATTAAAAAGACCATTCTTTTTAAGATTATATTCTACAATCTCTTGTACACGGCGCCTACTTATCCTTGTGCCATTTTTATTTAAAAATAAAGCATCCTCTGTTAGCTTTGCCGTGCGTTGCTTTAAATATTTTGCAACCGCATCCAAACATGCATTATTTAAATATACTTGGCGTTCTTTATTACCTTTGCCTGCTACTGTTATCGGGTTTTTAGAAACATCTGTTACGTTTAATGAAACTAGTTCCGAAAGCCTTAAACCACAATTTAAAAAGATTGTTATAATACAATAATCTCTGGCAGAAAATTTGCCATCTATATTGTTGAGTAGTGTTTTGCTCTCTTCTAAATTAAGGTATTTTGGCAGTGTTTTTTTTAGTCTTGGAGCATCTAAAGTCTCTGCTGGATTGACCTCTAGCAGCTTTTGATTATATGTTAAATATTTAAAAAAGCCTTTTATAACCGAAACTTTTCGCGCTCTGGTTGTGCTATTGTTATTTCTTTGTGAATTTACAAAAAACAAAAATTCATAGATATCGTTAATTGTAACTTTTTTTAATATATTTATATCAACATCTTTAACATCAATAGTTTCAAAATCAGAGTCAGGTTCAAGCAAGCCAAAGCGAAATTTTAAAAACTTAAAAAATAACAATAAATCCTGAAAGTAACTGTTTACAGTATTTTTTGAACAACCCTTAATTGTCAACTTATACATCAAATATTGTTTGCCAAGTTGGCCACATTTATTGTAATCTTCTTGTGATTTTATTTGTACCATAATATCACCTTTTTTCTTATTCTCTCTTCCGCGCGAAATTTTTATTTCGCGCGGAAGTTTGCGGGTCAGCTTCTCTCTCTTTTTTCTTAATTAAAATATCTTAATTAAAATATCTTAATTAAAATATCTTAATTAAAATAATCGTATACTGCAAAAATCCTCCGATTTTTCGACCGGGAGGATTTTTGATTTTTAGCTATTATGTTTATTTTCTTAAGCCTAACTTTTCCACAATCCCACGATATCTTTCGATATCTTTCTTTTTTAAGTAGTTCAGCATTCTACGCCTTTGACCGACCATTTGAAATAAACCTCTTCTACTATGATGGTCTTTTTTATTTATTTTAAGATGTTCGGTTAAGTTACTGATTCGCCTACTTAAAATTGCTATTTGAACCTCTGGAGACCCTGTGTCTTTTTCATGTGTTTGGTTTGCTTGAATTAATTGTTGTTTTTCTTCTTTTTTTAACATAGTCAAATCGTCCTTTCTGTTTTAAGCAGCCGCTAAAATTGCACAGCACATAGGCCGAAAGGCTATTTTTTTAATTATTAACCTAATGCACCGAGCAACAAGCCATACTCTTAATAATTACACTCTTATATTAGCACATTTTTTATTATTTGTCAAAGTTTTTTATTTCTCTTCTTCCGTAATAGTTTCTATAGCCTCTGCTGGAACATCTATTACCTCTGCTCCTTTTTCGTAATTTTCTAACATACGTTTATAGTAAAGAATATAAACAAAGTTAATGTACGTTACTATAAACGGCACCATAAATATAAACACAATGGAAAACACAGATAAACTATAAAGTAGTAATAAAAGTGGAAGTAAAGATAGATCGAGAACAAATAATTCGCCTAACCGCCCTTTTGTTATTTTAATGGAGAGCTTTACGCTTTTTTTAACCGTAAGATTATCTTCATTTTTAATGAATATAATTTTTGCTAAGCTGTAACGATTTTTCATAACGAACCAGAATATAAAATAAGCAATGCCCAAATAAAACAAAAATAAATTAAAATAAGCCGTTGCCTTAAAGCTAGAATTAAGTGTAGTGTTTGTATACCAATATAAAAGAAAAATACATAACATTGGCAAACCCCACAGAATTGATCTTAAAAAAACATTTACTTTCAGCCAAACCGCTGAACAAAACTTTTGCGGTGTTGAAAAATAATAAAAAATACTTGATAACTGCTGATTTCTGTTATTAAAATAGTTATATATCAGCCTTGTAAGTCCTAGAGATAACGCACAAATAACTAGATAATAAAATATCACTATTGCAAAATCTAATATAGAAAAACCTGCAAAAGTGGTTTTTATAACAAATATTATCCCATCATTATATACACTTGTAAACATCTTTTTTGCATTAAAAATAACCTTTGGGTTGAATAACATGCTAACTAATAATAAAAATAAACTGGCTAGCAATGGAATACTCAACCATCTTTCTACTAATATCTTTCTACTTTCGGTTTTAACTTCTTTTCTTAACATTAAGTATTCCTCCTTAAGTTCAAATATGTTTACTTTTTTAGTGAATCAACCAAATCATCTCTTCCATATTGAGATAGTTCGCAAATTGCTTCTTCAATCGGATATTTGTTATTGTTTCTTATATGATTTATCGCCTCCCTATAAAAATACGCCGCTTCTTCGCAGGAATTTAATTTTAAACAAATCCTGGCTAATATTATATTTTTTTCACAGCTATAATCTAATTTTTCTAATTCATCTGCTAGTTTATTTATATCTTCGTCGTTCCCATTCCACAGTTTTAGCCAGTTTTTATGTTCTTTAAACAAGCAAAGAATTCTATATTCAATTGGGCAAGCAACCCGTGCGATATTGAAAAAAGTTTTAGGCATGCAACGCTCACTATTTATTGGTGAAAGCATCAAATCGTTGAATGTTCTTACTGCAAATATTATATTACCACTCATAAAAATTAACAAACCTATTAAATCTAAAACGTTATAATTTACCGTATTGTTCCCTTCTTCAAAAAAGGAATCTACATGTTTTATTGCCTCTGCCAGAGTATTGTTTGCTATAACCTCTTGCAGATTGTGGCTTTTAATAAACTCATATTCCATCTTTTCTTCAATAAATGTTTGCGAAATTAGTTTATTTAAATAGGCTAAGCCTAATTTATTTGTATTATTTTTATTATATACAAAACGTATTAGCCATACTATGGCCTCACTTATACAGTTTTGGTTTTCTGCCTGGTGAAATTTAATTAGGTTATAAAAATATATATCGGTGTCATCATCTGTTATATTCAAGCTGCTTGTAGCGTAAATGTTTTCTGAAAAATGATTGATGAAAACCGTTTCGTAATCGTCTTTTATCTCCGCGTTTACACCTTCTTTGTTAATAAAATTCTGTAACTTCAAAAAGAATTGGTTTTCGAGTACCGTATTCCCTTTTATGTGCAGAATTTGATGATTAATTAAACCAAAGAAAATAGTAAAAAACGTATCTTTCGTAATTACTCCCTGCTTAAAATCTTTAAAAAATTGACTAAGTAATTCATAAAATTCCGTTATCTTCGGTGTTTGTGCTGATTTATGTGGAGCTATTCCAAAAAAGTCTAACACATCATTTAAATAGACCAGACATGCGGATGTGGCTTGTATTTTTTTTGCCAAAGAAAAAGCATGTATATTAAATTCTAGTTGCGAAGTATTAGATGGCCTTTTGGTATTTAATTTTAAATTATTATTCTTTAAAAATGCTACTTTAAATATTTTATTGCAAAGCGGCGCTAATAAATTATTACGAGCCGCGCTTTTAAATATAGCTTTGGCTGCATATTCACTGTTAGAAACAGACTCTGCAAGTGTGAAGCGTAAATTTTGTGCTATTGCTTTTACCCCAAAGCAAATTATATCTGAAGAGAAGTACTTTGCATATTCTAACAACAACTTAGCCATATCTGTTCTTAAATCGGTTATAGAGTCATTGCAGAAGTAAATATAATCTGCTGCAGTTTGGTTGATTATTTCATTGTAAGTGCCTTCTAGGTTTGTGTTTAGTTTTATTACTTTAAAATTTGAAGATGTGGTTGAAAGTTCCAATAGTTCTTTGTCCATAGATTTTTGAAAAATCACTGTT
>JBJEZM010000032.1:0-17992 GCA_051887395.1 Oscillospiraceae bacterium
CTATTTCCTAATTCGATTCCAATATATCTATCCATCTTAATTTACTACTCCTCAGTTTACAATTATTTTTTTTCTATTGTAACAACTGTAATATTATCTGATCCGCCACGTTTTAACGCTAAATTGATAAATTCATTGGTCACTTTTTCTGCTTTGAAATTGTTAAGCACAAATACTATATCGTCTTCTGTTAAATAATTATAAAGGCCATCTGTGCAAACAAGCACTTTAAGAGATTCAAAAAACTTCTGGCAAAAGTAAGCTGGAGATATTGTTTGATTAAGGCCCAGCACCTGCACCAAGCAGTTTTTATTGGGGTGGTTTTCTGCCTGCTCTTTAGAAATTTTACCGCTATCTAGCAGTGCTTGAACAACTGAGTGGTCTTTTGTGATTTGTGTGGCTTTATTATCTAAAATTGTATAGGCTCTGCTGTCACCCACGTTGGCTACATGCAGCACATTATTATAAACCAGCAAGCATACGATTGTTGTACTCATACCTTCTAATTTTTTTGTGGCTTCTGCTTTTTTTATTACTGCGTTATTAGCTGTATTAACTGAATCTATTACCAGTTCTCTTGCATCCTGCTGATCTTTAACTGCTTCTAAGTTATCTTTAATGTATCTATCCGCTGCATTAACCGCAATATAGCTAGCAACTTCTCCAGCATTTTCTCCGCCCAGACCGTCGCAGACAATTGCCCATATTGTATCTGCATTCTGCCCTAGTTTGAATATATCTTGGTTTAAAGATCTCTTTTTGCCAATATCCGTTTTTCCATATATTAAATACATTTATTCACCGCCTTATTTCTTTCTTCTTTAACTGGCCACATGCTGCATTGATATCTGCCCCCAATGTCCGTCTTACTGTTACGTTCACCCCTAGCTGTTCCAAATTCTGTTTAAAAACTTTTATGTCCTTTACCGTTGATGGCTTAAAATCTGTTTGTTTTCCGTTATTGATCGGAATTAAATTAACATGTGTTGGGTAGCCTTTTATTAACCCTGCGAGGTTGTGGGATTGTTCTATAGTATCGTTTAATTTATTTATCATAATATATTCAAAAGAAATTCTTCGGCCTGTTTTTTTAAAGTAAAATCTACAAGCCTGCATTAGTTCTTCTAAATTCCATTTGTTATTTATTGGCATGAGTTTAGACCTAAGCTCATTATTTGGTGCATGTAATGAAACTGAAAGTGTGCAGCTTAAATTCAATTCCCCCAGTTTATATATTTTATCTACCAAACCTGACGTTGAAATTGAAATGTTACGCCCACTGATATTAAGCCCATCTTTATTTATTACAAGTGATATGAATTTTATCACATTATCAAAATTATCGAGTGGCTCGCCAATGCCCATTAGTACCACATGGCCTATTCTTTGTCTAACCAGTTTTTGAGCAATTACAACCTGTTCTAAAATCTCGGCCGGTTCTAGGTTGCGAACAAATCCATCAGCTCCAGAAGCGCAAAATTTGCAGCCCATTTTACAGCCAACCTGTGTTGAAACACAAACGCTATAGCCGTAATTATACTTCATAATGACTGATTCTATTAAATTATTATCGCTTAATTTATATAAAAGTTTTGTTGTGTTTCCATCTTTTGACGTGAGTTTTTTTTGAATTGTTAGTGTTTGCAGTATGAAATTCTTGTTAAGATATTCAATCAACTCTTTAGGTAAACTTGTCATTTCATTAAAGCTTTGTACTAATTTTTGATTCTGCCAGGCAAAAATCTGGTTGGCCCGAAATTTAGGATGGCCCGCTTTTAGTACATGTTCAGAAAGTTCTTTAAAGCTTAAATTTCTTATCTTTATAAGATCCATACTGCACTCCTAAATACAACACAACTATTATTAATTCATCTTTTAAATTATAACACAAACATTATTAGTTATTCAAGTTTTCAATATGGTAATATTACTATACCCTCGGCAATACAACCGAGGGTATTATATAAAAAGTTTCATTTTATAAGATTTTTATGATTTAATGATATTTAGATTTATGCTTGCACTTTATAAGGTTTTTTGGTGGGAGAAGGTGGATTCGAACCACCGAAGCTAAAAGCAACAGATTTACAGTCTGCTCCCTTTGACCGCTCGGGAATTCTCCCATAAAATGGAGCTGGTGAGCGGACTTGAACCGTTGACCTGCTGATTACAAATCAGCTGCTCTACCAACTGAGCTACACCAGCCTATTCTAAAGTTTTACGACCCACTTCTGCCTTGTAACGATTTTGGTCGAGGCGACAGGAGTCGAACCTGCGGCATCTTGGTCCCAAACCAAGCACTCTACCAAACTGAGTTACGCCTCGAAGCAAGTTAGTAGTTTTCAATGCCTACTGCATTATAACTCATAATCTCTTTTTTGTCAATAGCTTTTTTATATTTTTTTGTTGCTAAAAAATACACGCCCGCTTAGCAGGTGTGTATTTTTAAATTTTTGTTCAACTATACTAGCATAATAATTTATTGTGCAGGTCTCTCCTATTGATCTGGATTTAATTGTAAGTGCATACGCTAAAGATTTTCTAGAAATTTTAGCGATCTCCGATTGACATTCTTGGGGATTTAGCACCTCATCTACTGCATATTCTATTATTACCATATCGGGGTATGAACTTGGGCCACACCAACTAATTTGTGCTATATGAAAATCTTGGCCGTTAGAATTGGATGCTACCTGAAAGTTAGGGATAGCTTCTAGTTGCACAAACATACACCCATCTGATCCGCTGGTGGATCTTGGGCACTTTAAGTAAAACCCTTGCCGTTCTCCGATAAAAAAGGCTCCAGCGTAATCTCATAATCATCTGCACTACCGCCACTTGCACCTAATATTTTTTCTGTACCGTTCTTATATTTTAACGAGAGATAGAATGTATGTATTTCGCCCACATGCACATCACCTAAAGCAATCTGACTTTCACCAGAAAAGCCTGTAGTACCCAAACATTGAGGCTCTGAATCTGTGCCAAATCTTAAACCCTGAGCACTTACAGCTGCACTAAGCGCTGTGCTGATTACTGTGGATACCAATTACCTTTTTTAAATTCATTTTTTATATCCCCTTCTATTAATCTTGTATACACATTATATCACATATTAATCTGTCTATAAATAATTTTTATTAAGTTGATTTTATAGATTAATAATATTACGCCATTTTTACTTACTGTTTTATTCTTTGCTATTTCTGTAAGCTTGCCGTTTTGGTTTAATTTATATATACATTGACACCTTTTTTGTTCTTTAAGCTATCTGACACACGAACATAGATTGTTGCTTTACAGCCATTGCTATCTTTTGTAGCAAAATCTAGTATGACGTTTTTGTCAGAATCTAGTTTGTATTTATTTTTAGTATCTGTTGGCGAGATGATCTTTATATCTAGATCCCATTTGCCTGTTCTACTTATTTTCTTTGCCTCTTTTGTTGTAATGTTCCAAATAAAGTAATCGCCGTTTATTACTACATTTTTGACACCATCTTCAGCAGCTAACTCTTTTAATTTTTGTACCTCCGCATTAAGACCATCGATTTCACATTTTTTATAAGTATTGTTGCTCTGTTTAGCACTTACCGATACTTTCTTCATGATGTAGTTAGAATTTGTATCTGTAACTTCAAAGTTAATTACACCGCTTGCCATATTATTGCTTGAAACCAAATTACTTATAGTGCCAGCGGATTTGCTTTATAAACATCTACCGGTAAATTTAAAACTCTTGCCGCTGCCACGGAATCTGCTACAATTGAAACTGTTGCTTTATTACACGGCAATGCTTGTTTTGTTACAAAAGACAGCATGGCAATATCTTCACCGTTGCCTAGGTATGTTTTATTTTGTGTTCTCATCTTTTGCAGTTCGTTATCGTCATCTTCGAATTTTGTTTCTAGGATAAAGTTTGTGTATTGTTTTATGAAATTAACCGCCAAAGTTGCATTTGCTGTGGCTGTTGTTGATGATGCAGTTTGCTCTTTGGCTTTTTGTACTATATCTGCTGCTGTGAGTGTTACTGTGCTGCCTCCTTCTAAAATGATCTCTGTTTTATTTGTGCCTGCAGAAAAAAATGTTGCATCTAAGTAATCTGCTAAAGAAATTTTAGCGTTTTTTGCCACCCCTGCTACTGTTTTACCTGTAGGTTCTTTAGTTGTTATTAGTTTAATTTTTACCGGGCCTGTTATATTGGATGTTGTTGCATTAGCTGCTGTAGTGGTGGTTGTAGTTGCCGTAACATCTTTAATGAGAGTGTATTTTATTTCGTTCTTGTTGCCCGCTATATCGATTATTGCAAATGTGTAGGTGCCCGGCTCTTGTATTTTATAACTTACATAGTCTCCATTAGAATCTGAGCCTAAATTGCTTCCTTGCAATTTTGCGCCATTTGTTGGACGAGTTAATGGAACAGTTTTTATTGTGCTTTCTTCATCTTCGTAATAAAACTTGATGGTTGGTGTTTCGGAATATTTATAGGTGTTGCTGCCCGTGGATGTTGCATTTGTTACCTTTGAATTTGAAATTTGTGGTGCTGTTTGATCTACTGTGAATTTAATGTTACCTATTATTAAATTGTTTTTAGCATCAAACAGTTTGAGTGTACATTGACCAGTTGGAGCCGTGGAAATTGTAGTTTTGTAAAGGTAAGCAGCTCCTTCACCGCTACAACTATTTGTATTTGAATCGCCCATATCTAAAATGTCTTGCGTTGTGCTTGTGGTTGTTTCTGCCTCCGAAAAAGTTGTAAACGTTTCACCAGATTTAAAAACTACATTGCCAGTTGAATCAAAAATCTTACCCACTACTGTTCCCGGAGTTTGTAATAAATGCAATTTAACTGATACTATTTTTCCAAAATATTCCGGCGTGGAAGGACATACGCTGTTTGTTGTATTGCACAGCACAAGTGAATTATTATACTCAAACAAATCAAATTCAGAGCCTAAACAGGCAATGTTACCCTCTCCTATTGTGGTGCCTGACAAAGCCTTAGCAATAATCGAACCTGGTGCAGTCTCCGATAATCTTACAGTTGCCATTGAAGCTGAGCTATTGGTTGACACGCCCGTTATATTTATGTGCGTGTTAGTTAGCGTAACATCGTTGTTATCACTATATGGAATATATGCCGGGCCACTCATATTAAATTCGCCTACGTTATAAATAGCACCGCCAGTCGCTCCACTATTGCTGGATATCTCTCCACCGCTCATACTAAACTTACCGTTGCTTGCATTAAAGGTGCCTCCGCCACCTTTTGTGGCCTTATTGTTAGAAATTTTGCCATCTAGCATATTGAAAATGCCTGTGTTAAACCCCGCTCCACCGTATTCAGTGCTACAGTTTATAATCTCTCCTCCAAACATTTCAAATGTGCCTTAATTGTAAACCGCGCCGCCGCTCTCTTTATTCTCGTTTCCCCTAAAAATTACTCTATTCCTGATTTTAAAAGTGCCTAAATTCTCTACTAGCGGACCACTTCCGCCATCATCACCACTTAGTTCAAATTTTCCAATATCGCAATTAAGTGTTAATGTGGCACCAGAATTTATTTTGAATATACTGCCACTAAAACTTCCCTTTCTTAAAGTAATATTGTCCATTGTTGTTTAGTGTAACTTTGCCAAAAACCTCGATAGTTTCTTCAATATCTATATCATTATCAATATAAATAGAAGTTGAACTTGCCCAATGTTACATCTTCTATTTCTTTCTGAGATTTTTGAAATTTGGAAAGCTCCTCTTGTGTTTGTGTTTTTTCATCTACCCGCTGCATTCCTACTACTTCTTCTGACTGGCTATTTAGTTGTTCTCCCTCTATATTGTTTTCTGCTCCTGTAAAACTATATATTGAAGAAAATACTAAAAAAACCGCAGTTACTTTCACTAAAATTTTCGTTTTCAAGTTCATTCCCCCTTCTCTGCACTTAAATTATATCATAATATATAAAAATTCAATATTATTTATTAATTTAGTAAAATTTACCCATAGTAGTCTTGCCATAATTTATTGTAAAACTGGCACTTCTCTTTTAATTCTCTATCTGAACCGTGCGCTATTATACCACCATCTTTTAAAACAAAAATCTTTTCACATCGGCTTGCAAGCTTGCAAGTGATAATTTATGTGAAATTATTATTAATGTACCTTGTTTGAATTTATTAAACAAGAGTTATATAACTCTTCTTGCTGTTGCACTATCCATATTGCTGGTTGCTTCATCTAATATAATTATATGCGGATTATTGATAATTGCGCGTGTAAATGCAATTAATTGTTTTTGTCCACCAGAAAAACGGTGCCGTAATCATTTATCTTAAATTGATAGCCACATGGCAATAAATTAACTAATTTATTTATACCGCAATCTTTACAGCTCTCTATAAATTCTTGCCCAATAATCTTAGGATTTTTTTCTTTAAGTTCTCTTCTAGCATGCCTTTAAACAAAATCGCATCTTGTGTTAAATATGCAATTTTGCTGCGCAAATAAGTTAAATTGAGTTCGTCAATTAAATTATTGCCAAACAGAATTTTGCCCATTTGAGGTTTATAAAAATTAAGTAACAGTTTTGCAATCGTGCTTTTGCCCATACCATTTTCTCCCACAATTGCAATTTTGGCCCCTGCCTCTATATGCATATTAATGTTATTTAAAATTGAACGTCTGCTACCATATCTAAAATTAACATTAATTAATTAACTCGATGGGAGTAATTAAACTTATATATTCTTTTTGTGATGGTCTCTCTTCTGCTTCTGTTGGCAAACTTAAAACCTCAAAAATGCGGCATATATTAACCCATATTATTTGAACAGTTGTTTGAAGTTCTATTAGTTCCTGTGCCGCATTCCAAAAAAACATGAGTAAAGAGTTAAATGTTAAAAACGTTCCAACTGAAAATTTATTTGCCATGATTGCATACACGCCAAAACATAGTACTAAAATTTCACCAATTGTTGAAACAAAATTAGCTAAAGCTCCCTCTAAAATTGATGTTCTCTCTAGCAAATCACTTTTTTCTAAATATTTTAGAAATGCTTTTTTAAATTTTTTTGTAAAATGTTGATCTACTGCAGAAGCTTTTATTGTTGTTATCTCTGAAATTGTTTCAATTAAAATGGTATCTAAATCTGCATTATGCTCTATCCGATCTTTTAATAATTTTTTTAACCTGCTCTGAAATAGAAAAATTATTATACAATATATTAGTAAAGCTGAAAAACTTACTAGGTATAGTTTAAAGCTAATTGTGCATAAAGTGATACTGCAGCCTATGATAAGGATTACATTAACACAACCATTCACTAATAGTTATATTATTGCATCTTTAATGTGATAAGTGCTGCTAAAATTGGTTAGCACTTCACCCAATTCTCGTGTTTTGAAAAAATTTATTGTCAGTTTTAATACATTGTTATAATATTTAAGCATAATCTTCGCATCTATCTTTTTGCCGAAAACTGAAAATAAATATAACCTTATTGCAGAAATTATTAACTCGAGGCTGCCTATTAAAATAAACAGCAATGTTATATTCTTAAGCAAAGTATAAGATTTATTTGGCAATACGTCATCTATTAAAATTTGATAGTAAAATGAACTTGCTATTCCTAATAAGATACCTATTAAAGATAAAAACATTAAACAAAATAAATATCTTTTTATATGCAAGGCTTGCCAATTGATTTTGTTGTTATTTTAAACTGTTTTCTGTTTATACTCCTTTTTTAAAAAACTGATAATGGTTTCGTTCATTTTAAAGCAGCTTTGCGGCTTGAACTTGCTATTTGGTTTAATTAAAAACAAAACGCCGGTCCATTCTTTTGCAAAGTCTTCTTGCTTTTACTTGATTTTGCCCAGCCTTGGATCTGCAATTATTAATTTATTGCCTTTTTTTGTAAATTACCACGTAATAATCACCGTATTTTGTTTGTATTTGAGCAATACACGACAATGGTATATTATCTTTAAAAAAATTGTTAACCATCCTCACAGCATTAACATCTAAATTTATTTTTTTACAGCCTTCCACCACTCCAAAGCCACTAGTTCCGTTTTTATCGGTGCCAATAATCTCACGCATCTGAGTAACAGATATTTTTAGGCCATAAAATTTACAGATCATGGCAAGGCAGGCCGCACCACAATCTGAAGAATCATATTGGTATATAAAATGAAATCTCATGTTGATCTATTCCCTTTTCTTTACCCCCCTTTTTATTCTTTTAATATTACTATTACTCTTTTTATTCCCCTATTATAAATCTAGATACATATTTTGTGCATCTTCTTTTGAGGCGTGTGTTAAAACCTGTGTTACCTTAGCTTTTTTAACTTTCTCTGCAATTATTAACTCTATTGTATCGTTTTCTTTCACCTCATATGACGCCCTTGCTACTTTATTATTGACCAAAACATGGCCGGCATCACATAATTCATTAGCTACTGTTCTTCTTTTAACAAGTCTAGAAACTTTTAAATATTTATCCAACCGCATTAAAATCTACCACCTTTCTGCCATTAATAAACACATACCGTGGCTCTTCGAAAGCATGATAAAATGGATGATTTTTAAAAATCACCAAGTCTGCGTCTTTGCCTACTGAAATTGAGCCCACTCTTTTTTCTATTCCACAAAATTCTGCAGCGGTTATTGTAATGGAATTGAGTGCATCTTCTTCTTTTTGCCCGTTTTTAACCACAAGCATAGCATGAAGCGGTAAGCATTGAATAGGAACTGCTGGATAATCTGTGCATAAAGCTGTGTGTATGCCTTTTTTATTTAAGATAGCCGGTGAGCTATTAGTTAAATCTTTAAGTTCCGGTTTTGATCTATCTGTTAGCAGCGGACCCACAATTATTTTAGTATTTTCTTTTTGCAAATAGCCTGCTACTTCTATTGCACCAGTACCATGAACAATAACGTAATCTAAGGCAAATTCTTTGGCAATTCTAATTGCTGTGCAAATATCATCTCCTCTGTGAGCGTGAAAATGTGCTTTTGTCTTGCCCTCTAGCAACGGTAACAATGCTTCACATTTAAAATCATATTCTAGATCGGCACCTTTAGATTTTTTATCTTTTGCATATTTTTGGGCTTTAAAAAGCTGTTCTCTAATTATCGCAGCAATACCCATACGTGTTATTGGCATAGCATCTCTTTCATCATACCGTTTTTTTGGGTTTTCTCCCAGTGCAAATTTTGTGCCAATATTCACTGAAATTAATGCTTCTTCTAAAACATTGCCGCAAGTTTTAAGGCAAGCAATTTGCCCACCAATTGGGTTGGCGCTGCCTGGCGCAACCGCTACTGTTGTTACACCATGTCTTCTTGCTTCAGAAAAGCATCTATCTTTCATGTTAATGCCGTCTGCTGCTCTTAGTTGCGGTGTTGCAGGGTCTGTTGATTCATTACAATCTTCACCTTCAAATGCCAAAGAGTCTTCATAAAGGCCAATATGGCAATGTGCATCAACAAATCCCGGAAACACTAAACTGCCTTTTATGTCTAATGTATCTTGATTATCTTCTTTGCCATCTAATTCTAACATGCTGCCTATACTTTTAATCTTTGTTCCTTTAATCTCAACAAAACCATTTTCAATCACTTTATTATTCTCTGCTGTATATATTTTTGCATTAATTATCTTCATTATTACTCTCCCTTCTTTATGATTGCTACTGCATGTGCTGCTATGCCTTCTTTTGCTCCGGTAAAACCCAAACCCTCTTCTGTGGTTGCTTTGATGTTTATTAAGCTGACGTCGCATTGAAGTATTTTAGAAATATTCGTCTTCATATCTTGAATATATTTGCTTATTTTAGGCTCTTCTAGTATTACAATTGAATCTATATTAACAACACTAAAGTTTTGTACCTTTAGCAAACTGGTTACTTGCTCTAGCAATTTTAGGCTGCTAATATCTTTAAATTTATCATCGCTTGGCGAAAAATGTTGGCCAATATCACCTAATCCTGCTGCACCGAGCAGTGCATCCATAATAGCATGGATTAAAACATCTGCATCCGAATGACCTAGCAGACCTTTAGTATAATTTATGTTTATACCACCTAAGATTAATTTTCTGCCCTCAACCAAACGGTGTACATCGTAACCATTCCCTATTCTCATACGTCACCTCCAAATTAGATGAGTTTTTAAACTATAAATAAAAAAACAAAAATGTACAAAAAAATTAATTTTGTTCCACATGGAACAAATGTTGAAAACTTTTTTCATACATTTGCGTACAAATGCTCTTAGTTTTTTAAGATTGTTTTTGGATCTGCGTAATAAAAGCCGCAAACAACATATCTTCCTTTGTGGTAATCTTAATATTAAATTCTTCTCCTTTTATAGTATGCACTGCAAAACCGGCTAGCTCAAAAAGTTTTGCATCGTCACTAAACTCTTCTTTACTTGCAAACTCTTTATAAGCTTTAAGATATTTATCTTTTAAAAACGCCTGCGGGGTTTGCGCTTTAAACAATACCTCTCTATTTAGTGTTTTAGTTACTCGTTCGTTCATAACCTCTTTTATTGTATCGGTTACCTTAAGCACCGGAATACAAGCCCCAACATGTTCCGCCTTTAACACACATCCTTTTATAAGCGGTATGCTAACAAATGGTCGAGCTGCATCGTGGATACATAAAACCTCAGAATTTATATTAGTTGCTTTTATTCCGCAAAATGCTGACTCTTGTCGCAGACTTTCTCCATTAACAATTTTTATATTCCATTTTTTCAGCCACAACTGTGAAGTTAGATCTCTTTTAGGGTTGTTTACTAAAATTAGTTCGCTGAAAATGCCTGATTCAACAAACTTTGATATACATTCCTCTAGCACTGTTTTGCCATTAGGTAAAGTTTGCATCAATTTATCTTCACCAAAGCGTGTGGAATCCCCAGAAGCTAATATAATTCCACTTACAAACACTTCTTTGCCCTCCTTAAAATTTGGCTTATTTTATTACTAACAGTTCGGATTTAGGACTCTTTGTTATATTCTTGTAGCCATTTTGTGTTACAAACACCGTATCCTCGATCCTCACGCCAAACTTACCAGCAAGATAAATACCAGGTTCTACCGTAAACACCATATTAGGCTTAGTAATGTCGGTACTTTTTGGGCTTAAAATCGGATTTTCGTGGATGTTAATACCTAAGCTATGCCCTAAACTATGCCCAAACTCTGCCTCAAAACCACCTTTTTTTATTATATCTCTAGCAATTTTATCTATCTCTTTACATAAAACCTCTGGTTTGAGTTGCTTTATTGCTGATTCTTGTGCCGAAAGCACTAGGTGATATATCTCTTTTTGTTGCACAGTCGCCTCACCTATTGCAAATGTACGTGTCATATCTGAGCAATAACCATTAACTTTTACACCAAAATCTAGCAATATTAAATCTCCATAGTCAACTTGCCGTCTGCCTGGGATTCCATGTGGTTTAGATGTATTTTCTCCCGAAAGTGCTATGAACTCAAAAGAGGCATCTTGCGCACCATGTTCTTTTAAAAATACAAATAGTTTAAATGACAGCTCTTCTTCTGTTATGCCTATCTTCATATTTTTTAAGATATATTCATAGCCTAAATCTAAAAGTTTTTGGCTTTCTTCAATATTTTTTAGTTCCTTGGCATCTTTAATGGCACGCGTTTTTAAAATAAAATCATTTAAAGTGTCAACACTTAAAAGTTGTGCTGGTTTTATTATTGTTTTAAAATATTCGAACTGTGCTACATCAATTTCAGAAATATCTACTGCAATTTTTTTGCAACTGCAATATTCTACTAAATCCTTAAGTTGCTTTTGTAAATCTGTAATTAAAATAACCTCACAATCTTTTACTGTGTTTTTGCAGTATTCAAAATAGCGCGAATCGACTAGCAGATAAGTTGATTTTGAATCCACAAACAAAATGCCATCACTTGTAGAAGCACCAGAAAAATAAAAGCGGTTATTTGTTCCAAAAATTAGTCCAGCGTCAATTGCATAATTTTCTTTAATAAATTTAATTAATGATTCTATCCCCAAATTTTTGCACCTCCAAACATGATTTTAATATATAAACATTGCATCGCCAAAGCTATAAAATCTATACTTATTTTTTACCGCTAAATTATACGCTTCCATAGTGAAATCTAAACCGCAAAAAGCCGCTACCAACATAATAAGCGTGCTTTCTGGCAGATGAAAATTTGTTAAAAGTGCATCCACAACATTAAACTTTGCGCCTGGATAAATGAACAGTTTGGTTTGACCAGAAAATGGTTCAATTTTACCGCATAAATTATAAACAGATTCGAGTGTACGGCAGCTGGTGGTGCCTACCGCAATCACTCTGCCGCCAGTTTGTTTTGTTTGATTTATTAAATTTGCTGTGACCTTTGTAAGCTCAAAATATTCCTCGTGCATTTTATGCTCTATAATATTTTCTGTTTTCACCGGGCGAAATGTGCCTGCTCCCACATGTAAAGTTACAAAGCCTATTCTAACCCCTTTTTCTTCTATTCTTTTAAGCAGCTCTTTTGTAAAATGCAGGCCTGCAGTTGGTGCCGCTGCAGAACCTAAATATTTTGAATAGACTGTTTGGTATCTATCTGCATCTTTGAGCTCTGTTTTTATATAATGCGGGAGCGGCATTTTGCCTACAGAATCTAAAACATCAAAAAAGTTGCCAGAATAACTAAACCGTACTAAACGATTACCGTTCTCTAAAATTTCTATAATTTCGCCTATAAGCTGATTATTAAAGCTAAAATTATGTCCAATTTTGGCTCTTTTGCCTGGCTTTACCATAACCTCCCAAATGTCCTTTTCATGTTCGCGTAATAATAAAAATTCCATCAACTCTGTGCCATCTTCTCTACGGCAAACCAGCCTTGCCGGCATGACTTTTGAATTATTTAGCACCAACAAGTCATTCTTATTAAAATAATCTAACACGTCAGTAAAATGTTTATGCTCTATTGTATGTTCTTTTTTATTTAAAACCATAAGTCTAGACGCATCACGTGGGGTTATTGGTGTTTGGGCAATTAATTCTTGTGGCAAATTATAGTTAAATTGCGATTTTTTTAATTCCACAGCCTCACCCTCTAAACCTTTTTGTATGTTATACGCAAAAACGTCTTTTTGCCTTTTTGCAGAACAAGCGATGCATTCTTTAGATCAGCTTTAAATATTTTTTGGTTTACATCTGTTATTTTTTCGCCATCTACTACAATTGAATTCTGTTCTATTAATCTTCTTGCTTCGCTTTTTGATTCTGTTACTCCTGATTTAGTGAGTATAGCCGTTAATTCAATTGCGTTAGCTTCGTTAAAATCTGCGTCTTTAAGCTCAACACCCGGCATTGTTTCTATGTCCATGTTGCCGGTGAAAATTGCTTTAGCTGTTTTTTCTGCCTGCTTTGCCTTTTCTTCTCCGTGTACTAGTTTTGTAACCTCGAATGCCAGCAATTCTTTAGCTTGATTAATATTTATGTTCGACCTTTCCATCTCTTCTAATTCTTCTATTGAGATAAACGTTAAAAGTTTAAGGCATTCGAATACTTTTTGGTCATCAACATTTCTCCAAAACTGATAAAAATCATAAACCGGCATTTTAGCTTCATCTAGCCACAAAGCTCCTTTTTCTGTTTTGCCCATTTTTTTGCCCCCTGGTGTTGTAAGCAATTTAAACGTCATGCCAACAACTTCTTTATTTAGAGCTTTTTTTACTAATTTTACTCCGCCTAAAATATTTGACCACTGGTCATCTCCGCCAATTTCTAGATTACAACCATATTCTTTGTTAAGGTGCAAAAAGTCGTAGCTTTGCATAATCATATAATTAAACTCTAAAAACGAAAGCCCGCGCTCCATTCTAGACTTAAAACATTCCGCCGTTAGCATTGCATTGACCGAAAAATAAGCTCCAATTTCTCGCAATAGTTCAAGGTATTTAAGTTTACACAGCCAGTCCCCATTACGGACAAAGGTTGCATCTTTTAAACCAAAATATTTGTAAATTTGCTGTTGAAAACAATCTGCATTGTAATCTATTTCCTCTTTAGAAAGCATCTTTCTCATATCCGTTTTGCCTGTAGGGTCCCCCACAAGTGTTGTGCCTGTACCCAGCAAAATAACCGGTTTATTGCCACCATCCATAAGGCGCTTAATAAGCACTAACTGTAAAAAATGCCCCGCGTGTAAGCTATTGGCTGTTGCATCACAGCCCATGTAAAATACCGCTTTGCCATTATTTATCAGTTCTCCTATGCCTTCTTTGTTTGTGAATTGTGCAATTGCACCACGTCTACATAGTTCTTCAAAAAGTTCCATATTTAGTTCTCCTTTTTTATAAAATAAAATTTATGTTTTAATCAAAGAACTTGCCGTATCGTGCATTATCACCACACTTTTTATGGCCGTAAAACTGTTGCATTAAATCTATCTCCTTTTTATTCTAACTCAAATAATAGCAATTATTTTATTATATAAAACAAAATTGAAAAATAGTGAAAAACACTGCCCGCTAAAACAAAAATATGCCAAACACTATGCATATATTTATATTTTTTGCCAAGCACATATATCGCTGCTCCGACTGTATAGCATAATCCTCCTACCACAAGTAACAATATGCCTTTTGAAGTAACTGATTTTAGTACCTGCTTTAACATAAAAACCACTTGCCAACCCATAACTAGATAGCATGTAAGTGAAAGCTTTTCGAATATTTCTAAGCCTATTATGTTAAGTGCTATTCCAAAAAGTGCTATTCCCCATGTAATACTTAAGAATATTGCGCGAGCTAGACCATTATATAAACAAATAATAACCGGTGTATAACTACCGGCAATAAGCATATATATTGAACAATGGTCAAAAATTCTAAGAATAGCTTTTGCTCTACTTGGTTTTATTGCGTGGTAAACTGTAGACATTGTATATAGTAATATTAGTGTAGCACCATAGATTGAAACTCCTACTACACCCTTAGTGCAGCTAAGCCTGGCTGTGTAGATAATACCAAAAACTAGCCCTAAAATTGCTAAAACCGCTCCAACTCCATGTGATATTGAGTTTAATAATTCCTCCGCAAAAGTGTAATATGTTTTTATTTTCTTGTTTTCTTCCATTGTAAACGCCCTCTTTGTGTGTTAAAGTTCGTTGCCGATTCGTGTTTTTAAACCATGCCCTGGGCATACTATTGTATCTTGAGGTAATTTGCTTAATTTTTTAAGAGACTCTTCCAGTTCTACTCTGTTGCCGCCCCAAAAGTCCGTTCTGCCTACGCCGTTTCTAAATAAAGTGTCTCCACTAAACAAGATTCCATTTATAAAATAACAAACACGCCCCTTGTGTGCCCAGGTGTTTTTATAATCTCTATATCTAAATCTTCTAGTTTAAACGTTCCTTCAGCTACTTTTAATATTTTATCCGCTAAAAACGCTGCATCCTGATTCACAGTATCTGCCATACTTTTTTCATTATCTGTTAAAAGCTCTATGTCTTCTTTGCCTACATAAATGGTTTTGCAGCCGGTTTTTGCTGTAAGTTCTTTTATTGCACCAATATGATCATAGTGACCGTGCGTTAGCAAGATTGTTTTAAGTGTTAAATTGTTTTGAACCAGCTTATTAAAAATTAAACCTGCCTCTGCTCCTGGATCTACAACCAAAGCGTTGTTTTTTGCGTTGGAAATAATATAACAATTCTCACGAAGAGCTCCTACAAATATTCGAAAAACTTGCATAAAATCATCTCTTTAAACTTCTAAAATTAAATTAACTGGTCCATCCACTTCAAATTGTATCTTCATATAGGCACCAAAAACACCTAGTTTTGTTTTAACTGTAAATAATTGCGGCATGCTTTCAAAAAATAGCTTCGCCCTAGTTTTTTCTGCCGCTGCACCAAAATAAGGTCTATTGCCGCTGTGTGGTGCCGCACACAATGTAAAATTTGAAATTAGCAATATCTCTGCGTTAACATCTTTAGCAGAAAGATTTAACCTGCTATTTGCATCCTCGAATATGCGTAAATTCTCTACTTTTTGGCAAAATTTTCGTAGTGTTTCCTCTGTATCTCGCTCAAAAAGGCCAACAAAGACCAATAAGCCCTCTGAAATTGAAATTAATAAGCTCACCTTCTACATAAACCGAAGCATGATTTACTTTCTGCACTAAACCTTTAATAAATCATTCCTCCTCTTCTGCGTTTAAATATCTCTTTACCGAAATTACACCTGAAACCGATTCAATTTCGCGTATTACTCTATTTAGTTGTTCTAAACTCCCAACACTTAATGTTATTCTTATTGAACTTTTTTGAGGCTCTACCTCTTTTGCATCAATTTCATGCATAATTAACTTTGCATTCGAAATTTTACCTGCCACATTAGCAAAAAGTCCCAATCTGCTATGCGCAACTACCTCAATATTAGTAAAATGCTCACCGTTAAGTGTTTTATTCCACGTAACGTTAAGCCAGCGTTCAGGCTGTGCTGTTGTTTTTTGTGATGCCTGTGCGCTTGGGCAATTTTTTCTGTGGACAGAAATACCATACCCTCTAGTTACAAAGCCTATTATTTCATCACCTGGCAATGGATTACAACATCTTGCAAATTTAACTAAGCATCCTTCTAAATCTTCTACAATAATGCTATTACCATGCTTTAATTGCATTTCGCCTGCTTTGCGCCGTTCTATTATTGGTTTTTCTGGTTCTGCTGTTTTATAGTTTTTAGAATATATATCTCGCAATTTGGGTGCAATTGCTGTGGCTGAAAGGCCACCATACCCTAATGCTGCATAAAACTCGTTTGCTTCATTAAATTTATAAGCTTTTGCTACTTCGAGTGCAAACTTTTCATATTCCTTAGAAGACAAATTAATTAAAATTTTTTTAAGTTCTTTTAAAAATTCTGCTTTGCCCTCTTGAATATTCTCTTCTTTATGTTTATTTTTAAACCAACTTCGTATTTTGCTCCGTGCTTCACTGCTTTTAACCACTTTCAGCCAATCCCTACTTGGACCATTTGATTTTGCGTTTGTAATAACTTCAATAAGTTCGCCCGTTTTTATCACATGATCAATAGAAACTAACTTGCCATTTACCTTGGCTCCAACCATATGGTTGCCTACCTCTGAATGGATTGAATAGGCAAAATCTATTGCTGTAGAACCGTTTGGCAAAGCTTTTACCTCCCCTTGTGGTGTAAAAGCATAAACTTCTTCTGGAATAAAGTCTGATTTTATTGAAAGTAGCAACGCATCATTTGTGTCTGACTCTTTTTGTACTTCAAGTAATTGACGAATCCAAGCCAGACGTTTATCAAAACCATCTTTTTTATTATTACCCATACCTAACTTATATTTCCAATGGGCAGCTATACCATATTCTGCAGTGCAATGCATCTCCCATGTTCTTATCTGAACCTCGAAAGGTATTGCATTTGAATCTATAACTGTGGTGTGTAACGATTGATACATATTAGGCTTGGGAATGGAAATATAATCTTTAAACCTATTTGGCAACGGTCTAAACATATCGTGCACAATACCTAACATATTGTAGCATCCGATTTCTGTATCTAAAATTATCCTAATTGCATAAACATCATAAATTTCTTCAAAACGTTTGTTTGCCATATACGCCTTGCGATAAATGCCATAGATGCTTTTAACTCTGCCTTCTATTGCATGTCTGATGTTTTCACCAATCAATCGCCCACTAATTTTGTTTTTAATAGCGTTTAATAATTTTTGCCTAGCTTTTTGGTTTATTTCTAGATATTCTTCAATTTCGCTGCAAGCATATGGGTCTAGAACTTTAATAGAAATAGCTTCTAACTCCTCTTTTATATTACTCATACCTAATCTGTGGGCGATAGGTGCATAAAGTTCCATTGTTTCATACGCTTTTATACGTTGTTTAATTGGCTTAACATACTTTATTGTTCTCATATTATGTAATCTATC
>JBJEZM010000033.1:0-4299 GCA_051887395.1 Oscillospiraceae bacterium
TTATTCGTTTTGTTTCACGTGGAACAAAATTGAGTTTTAGCATTATGGAGCCGCGAACCTTGAATATTTTCGCATCAAAAAAATTCAAAGCAAAAAAATTGAAAATGTTTTTTTAGTAAAAATGCCAATTATTTTAGCCAAGAAGTATCTATTCCCTCTATTTGCAGTAATTTTAGTTTGTTAGTTACCCCACCCGCAGAGTAGCCAGTTAAGTTACCGTTTGTGTCAACAACACGGTGGCATGGTATGATGATTATAATTGGATTCTTTTTTAAAGCGCAGCCAATGGCCTGTGTAGCTTTTTGATATTGGGCTCCATGGAGTTGTGCAAATTTATATGCGAGTTCTTTATATGTAGTAATTGTTCCATATGGAACGGTTGACAAAATGTTCCATACGGCTTTGCAAAATAAAGTGCCATCTGGTTTTAGTGACAAAGAAATAATATCTTGTTTTACCCCGTTAAAGTAATTATCTAGCCATATTTTTGCTTTTTTAAATATTAGAAGGCGGTCTTTTTTTGTATTTAAATTTTGAGTATAATTATTTTTAAGCTGCAGGCTTTTAAGGTTATAACCATCGCTAACAATGCAAAGTGTGCCAATTGGAGATTTGTATTCCGTATAATAACTTATGTTTAACACAACCCCTTTTTATAACTCTTGAACTACAGTAAAAATTATTAAATTTTATTTGCCAGTATTAATAATAGAATGTTCACTTCCTTTAGGGCAATAGTGGAATACGCCAGGGGATAGATCTTCTATATTGCCATTGCATATTGCTTTGCCTTTATCTTTAACTACAAAATTGATATCGTTGCTGGTTTTTTGCATATGCCTACCGATAGAAGAATTTGGCTGGATTCTGCTTAAAATTACTTTACCAAATTCATTTTTGAACATTTTTGCAGCAACGCTACCCAAGCCACTGTTCATAGATTTTATATTAACTTCTGGTAAATTATTAAAATTAATTAGCATTTTAAGCTTCCGTTACTTTTGGATTATTTAAATGAATAGCTAACCGATCATAATTTTAGCTTCTGGCAGCATTAAGCGATTTTCTGGAGTTTCTCTTAAAAAAGCAAGCATTAAAGTAACTGGACCTACTCTGCCGGCAAACATTACCAAAATTAAGATTAATTTTGATATTTTACTTGCTACACTACTTATTCCAACTGAGATTCCAACTGTGCCAATTGCAGAAACCGATTCAAAAACCGCATCTATACCGCTAACTAGAATATCTTGTGTAGTAATGTAAACAACAATAGATGAAATAATTGTTGCGAGCATTGATATGCCAAAAATAGAGATGGATTTATACACAACTTGTTTATGTACTCTTCTATTGAATATAACTGTATCGTTTTTGCCGCGGATAAAGCATGTTATTGTTTTCCAAATTACGGCAATAGTAGTTACTTTAATACCGCCAGCTGTAGAGCCTGGAGCACCACCAATGAACATTAAACAGATTAAAAATAGTTTAGTTGAATTATTTAAGTGTGATGGATTCACACTAAAAAAACCAGCTGTTCGTACTGTGGCTGATTGAAAAAATGCAGCGTTTATTTTAGCGCCAAATGAAAGACAATCCAATGTTTCTGGGTTGTTCCATTCTAAAAATAAAAATACAAACATACCTAAAAAAAGCAATGTACCGCTTATTATGAGCACAACTTTAGTATGTAGCATTAAACTTCGTTCTTTATTTAAGAATATATCGTACCATACGACAAAGCCTAAACCGCCGATAATTATGAGTAATGCAATAACTGGTAAAACCACGGGGTCTGAGTTATAATTTGTTAAGCTAAAAGAAGCTGAACCATTATGAGGGATTATGTCTATTCCAGCATTACAAAATGCAGAAATTGCCAAGAATATAGATATGTATATACCGTTTATTATATTGTATTTAGGTATAAACCGAAAAGCAAGCAAAGCGGCTCCTAAAGATTCAATTATTAGGGAAACCTTTACCACTAATTTGATTAATGATTTTATCTCTACAACATCACCAAAACCAACAGCTTCTTGGGCAATTTGCATGTTTTTTATACCCATTTTACGGTTTGTGTACATACTAAAAAAAACAATCAGAGTAATTAACCCTAAACCGCCAATTTGGATTAGCGTAAGAATAATCAATTGACCAAAAATATTCCATTTTGCAAAGGTGTCGAAGACGGTGAGGCCAGTTACACATGTTGCACTAGTGGCAGTAAAAAGTGCATTTATGAAATTTGTAGCTTTACCATCTTTTGCTGCGGCTGGCAATGTAAGCAAGAGGCTGCCTAAAATTATAGCAGCTGCAAAACTTATTACAGTTAAACGAACCGGAGATAAAATTACATCTTTTATTTTTTTTATAATATTCGTTCTAGAACAACTCCTTATGTTTTTCAACGTATTCTAAAGCATGGTTAAAAACATTTTTGTCGTTTGAAAAGTTTAATTTTTTCTCTGCTTCGTCAACGTTGACCCAAAGTACAGAAGCAATCTCTTCGTCTGTATTTTTAGTAATTTGATGTTTACGATCAACAGCTAAAAAATAAAATACATGTTTTTCTCGGTTAATGCCAACCGGATAACTAACAACATCTTCGAAATCACATTCAATATTTATATGGATACCGGTTTCTTCTTGCACCTCTCTAATTGCTGCATGTTTATAACCTTCGTGTGGTTTAACATGCCCTTTAGGAAAAGACCAATAAGACGAACCGGTATGTCTGATTAGCAAAACCTCTTTATTATTGTTTAAGGTGGTTCTAAACACAATAGCGCCACATGAAATCTCTATTGCGTTTGCATTTGCGTGTTCGGTGTCTATCATTATTTATCACCTTGCCTTCTATATATTAACTTTCAGTTTAAAGTAATTATAAACCAAAATAAATAGGTTTGTCAAATTAACTTTTGCCCAGCTTTTAATTTAAAATAATTTCTAATGTCTCCCGCAAGATACAAAGAACCCGCGCAGCATATTATATCTTTTGTGTTACGTAATGCAAGGTTTAAAGCTTGATCTACAGATTCGCAAAAAATATTTTGAACATTTAGTGATGTTAGTAATTTTGAGAGTTCATTGGCTTGTAAAGCTCTTTGGCTATTAGGAGCGACAGCATAACAAAATTTTGCAATTGGAACGATTTTTTTAATCATCAATTTATAGTCTTTATCTTTTAGTATACCAATTATGAATATGATTTTTTTATTAAAATATTCATTTAGAGCATTTGTTAAAACATCAAAGCATTGTGGGTTATGCCCACCATCTAAAATTACAAGTGGATTCTGGTTAATTATTTCGAATCTAGCTGGGATGAAAGCATTTTTTAGGCCAGTATATATTGCATTATTGCTGATATTAAGCCGTTGTTTGCTCAAAAGCTTTACAGCATAGATTGCCATGCAGGCATTTTTAATTTGATGCTTGCCTAAAAGAGGTAAAAATATATTATGTAGTTCATTTATATTTAAAGTTTGGCCTTTTAAAGTTTGAAATTTTATATGAATTTGGCTAAAGTTCGCTATTGTGAGGCTAGCACCGCATTGTTTACATACTTCTGCAACAGTGTTGCAAATTTCATCTTCTTGTTCAAATAAAAGTACATTGGAATTAGGCTTAATTATTCCACATTTTTCTAGAGTGATAGCTCTTAAAGTATTACCTAGCAACTCAGTATGGTCGAAATTAATTGCTGTAATTATGGCAAGTTTTGGGGTTTTAATTATGTTTGTAGCATCGAATCTACCACCTAGCCCAACCTCTAATATTACAATATCGCAATTATTGTTCTTAAAATAATTAAATGCTATCTCTACTGTTAATTCATATTCGGTTGGTAGTTCTTCCATCTTTTTGAGCAATGGTTCTAGTGTTTTTGATATAGAAAACAGTTCGTTGTCGGAAATCATGGTACCGTTAATTTGAAATCTTTCGTTGAATTCTTGCAGAGAGGGTGAAGTGAAAAGTCCAACTTTGTAGCCGGCCTCTTTTAAAATTTGCGCTATCATAACAGAGGTTGAGCCTTTGCCGTTAGTTCCTGCGATATGTATAAATTTTAAGTTGTTATCTGGTTCACCGGCTAGAGTATTAAGCTGTTGCATTCGCTTAAGGCCCAAGCAAGACCTATGGCTTGAGTATTTAAGAATGGTGTTTTGTGCTTCTTCGTATGTCACTTAAATGACCTCTTTTTTAACAGAATTTTTAGCGGCGGTTGCAACATTATTTAATAGTACGGCTGTTGTAACAGTGCCAACTCCGCTAGGCACAGGAGTTATTGCT
>JBJEZM010000034.1:0-4223 GCA_051887395.1 Oscillospiraceae bacterium
AGAAAATTCTTTACGCCGTGGGCATCGTGGTGATTTTAAAACTAGTGTGCGTGAAGAATCTGCTGACGAAGAAAAACCAGAACACGAATAAAGACCCGAAATGGAGCATGAAGGTGCAAGTGATACACACGAACAAGCGGATCCTGACAGGCAAACTATGTAATTAATTATACATTTTAAAAAATATCCACCTGGTGTGTTTGTGGATATTTTTTTGTTGGGCTAAGTATATTAAAAATACCTGGCGTGCAGCCAAGTATTTTTTTATTTTTTAAATATACTTATAATTTTAAATTTTAGTAAACCTGATGGTGTTTCTACATCTACAATGTCACCTGTTTTATGCGAAATTAACGCTTCGCCTATAGGTGATTCATCTGAAATTTTGCCATCTAGTGGATTGGCCTCTGACGAGCCCACTATGTGATATGTTTCTACTTCATCGCTATCTAGCTCTTTTATTGATACTACTGAGCCAATATTGACCACATCTGTAGAAATCTCTGCCTCGTTCATAACCTGCACATTACGCAACATCGTTTCTAGCTGGACTATACGTGCCTCTATCATCGCTTGTTCGTTTTTTGCTTCGTCGTATTCGCTATTCTCTGAAAGGTCGCCAAAGGAAATGGCTACCTTAATTTTTTCCGCCACCTCTTTGCGTTTTACACTCTTTAGTTCCTCTAGCTCTTTTTCGAATTTTTGGAAACCTTCGTTTGTTAAAACGATTTTCTTTCCCAATTTAAATCACCCCCTCTATATGATTTAAATTATTTTACAGTTTTATGTCCCAATTTGTGTGACTTCCTTGCTGTGTTGCTGCATCTAAAAATTTTTTGCCATGTAAAATTTGTGTTTTTTCTTTTTGTAACTCAACAACTTTTAAAAGCAGTTTTTCTTGCTCTCTTTTAAATTCGAGCTTTAATTTGTTGTTTACCTCTTCTATTTTTTTTATATATTTATGGAATTTTTGAACCGCAGATAATAATTTTGCTTCTTCAGGTTTAAGATTATCTAGTTCATTTAAATTTAATATCTTTTTAATTTGACTTGCTCTTTTAATGTCTCTGCCGTGCAAAATTTTGATGATAGTTTGGTCGCTTTCTTGCATTGTTTCGAATATTTTTTTGCGCTCCTCTAACAATGCAAACGCTTCTTCTGTTTTTGCTTCTGATAACAATTTTAAAATTTCATTGCTGATCTGCAGAATTTTAGCAGCGTATGCTAATTTTTTTGTAAACAATGCGACTATCTGTTCAACTGCCTGCTCCATCTAGCTTGTGTTCCCCTTTTATAATGGATTACTTATCATCCATTGTATCTATTACACCCTGCCACATATTCTTGAGCTTTTCTACCATGCTAATAATTTTTAAAAGAAGTTCTTGATCTTTTTTACGTAAAACCTCTCCCATCTTTTTTTCTAATGATATGTAGATTGTAATAAATTCATCAATTGCAACTGTCTCTGTTTCGTCTGCTATTGCAAACATCTCAATTAAAACAGCTATCATTTTATCCGCTTTTGTTATTGAATTGTAAAACAAAACCATATCGTTTTTAGTTAATGCCTGGTATGATAATCTTAATTTTTGCAGTAAGAATTCATACATCTTTATATATAATTCGCTTGTGGGTAAAGTACTTAATTCTGTTGTTTTATATTTCTTTATATTTTCTAACTCGTTCATGTAAGTACTCCTCTTTATGTACTCAAAAAATATTTATCTATTAAATTAATTGTATTGCGCTTCCATTATTGTATCCCAAGATGACGTTAAATAAAACATCTGTGTTTCCATGGCCTCTATTTTTGCTTGCCTTTTATTATATTGTTCCACAATACGTTTTTCTTCCCTCTCGATCGCTGCAAGGCTATCTTGCAGTTTTTGCTGGGCTTCTGTGTGCTTTCTGGCTGTACCTATTCCTCTGGTATCTAGTTGAGCGTAGGAATCTTTTTGTTCTGCACAAATGGTTGCAAACCTTGTTAAAAAGCCACCAGAATACGCTTCCGTTTTTGCACCAGATAACACCTTAAGCACATCGTCTGTCGACAGTTTTAACACGTCTTGTGACACTCCGTTTGTTAAAGCTGTTGCAAGTTTTGTTTTATTAAGCTGAACACTTAAAAGCCTACCATCTTCATTTGTGCCGCGCAAACCAATCGCTGTGGACCAAATATCTATTCCTGGCATATCAATAGCTAAATCTTTAATGATATTGCCTGCGTTTATTGCCAGTTCTCGAAGTTCATGGTTATGGTAAAAAATACCTTTGCAAACCTTCTCTTCACGTTTGGCTAGCTCTTCATCTGTCATTGATTCACGTTCCTCTACCGTTGGCAGCTCTGCCTTTTGGTCTGATGTTTCGATGTATAATTCATTTATTCTCTTTAAAAAAGTATTAAGCTTACCCACAAAGCTTTCTACTCCGTTTGCCACTTTGTTTGCATCACCATTAGCCGCCTCAAAACTACACGGAGTGTCGCCACCTCTTTGTGCTTTTAAAAGCTTAAAGCGAGCACCGCCAATCTCTAAAATGTCGTCATCTAACGTGTAGTTAGCTGGTGCCACACATTCTCCAAGTAATTTTACCTCTACTTTTGCATCTATATTTTGCCCACAACTTCTTTTTTTATTAGTATTTAACAGATCAGAGTATGTAAACACAGTTTGATCGCAGTTATCTTTAACCCATTGTGTAATATGGTTTTGTTCTAGCACTACTCCGCCTAGAACTGAGTTGAAATAAGCTGTGATACCCGTTTCTGCTGCGTGTGAATTTATATCTGTTATTAAATTAGCCACTGTGTACTGACCATCTGGGCGACTGGATTTTATTTCTGTGTCGTTGAGGGTGATTATTGTTGTGCCTTGAGCAACTACTGCACCGTTATTAATTAAAGAATTTGCTGTGATTTTACCACTAATTTGCTGTACATTGTCCATGTCTCTAGCACCAAGCATAGCTTTCACTTTTTTTGAAAGCTTACTTACCTTTATTGTTAAGTCTTTTGCTATGTTTGCGTCGCCATCTAAAAACTTGATCACAGTTTCATCTGATGATTTTGCTGTTTTAAAGCCTTCACAAAGCGACTGAACGTTTGTGTAACTTTCTGCAATAGATGCTAAACTTTCTTTAAGTTCGTTTTCTAGCTCTAACCTTCTTTTTACTTTTAAGGCTTCTGTTTCTATTTTGTTGTGTCTACTTAAGCTTCTGGCCATTTTTGCTCTAACGTAGTCTGTTCTTGTTAAAGTACCGCTTGTTATTTTATCGTACAAGCTTTGGTCACCAATTCCCCTTACCATATAGATCTACTCCTTTTGTTTTACATGTTTACTATATTACGCATAAGCTCTATTAGTTCTCGGTTCATACCTAGGCCAATTCTTTGGTATGAAAGCGCACTTAAATTGCTCATATAGTTATCCATTTCTATAGCGTCTCGTTCTTGTACATCCACTAGATCCAAGCTCGAAATTACACTTTTACTTGCGTCCATATGATTCTGTAAAAATTCTTGGCAGCTTTCTAGTGATTTTTGTGCGTTGGCATTTGCAATTCTTGCCTCGCTTATTGTCTTTTTTTGAATTGTATCTTTTAAATATGTACCGCAAATATTGATTTGATTTTTGGCATTTTGGTCGTTTGGATTTATCACTAATTGATTCATTAGTTCTATCATTTTATTTAAAACCGATATACAATCTCCTGACACTTCACCTTGCCCTAAAGCAGCACCATCGGCCCATCGGCCGGTTGTAAAATCCAACCTGCCGTGGCCACAAACTTTTGCACCAATAGTTGCAACCTCTGTTTTAATCTCTGCAGCTGTTAGTGTTATATCTTCCTCCATGCCGGTTACTGCCCCTAAAGCTGCTGGAGTTAACAAGTTGGCATCTGTTATTGTATTTAAATCCTTATCGTGATATTGCAATGTTTGCCCATTTAATGTAAATGGTCTCTGGGTGATTGTTCCACCGCCAAATATGTAGCCGTAGCCGTTATTTGTGTTAAGAGCATTTAAAATTTGATCTCGTTCGTTTTGCAGTTCTAGTTTTAAGTTTGCTGCTTGTGCGCCATTTAATGCAATTTTGCCCATTTTTACAACTGTTTCGTGCACTTTGGTGAGCTGATCATCTATTGCAGTGATTGAGTTTTCTACCGGTTCTAACAACATTTTTTTGCTGGTTTCTATTTTTGAAAGCTCAATTGATTTTTTA
>JBJEZM010000035.1:0-4216 GCA_051887395.1 Oscillospiraceae bacterium
AAAATATTGTCATTTTGTTTTAGCATGTTAAACTTGTTAATTGTTTCCACAACTTTAGTTCTCATCCTTGTTCCACTCCACACTTTCGAATTTAGTATATTGTCCATCCCAACTGAGTGAAATTTTATTAGTTTCGCCATGCCTGTTTTTAGCTACAATACATTCTGCCATATTAGGGAATTCCGATGCTTTATTATAATAAGAATCTCTGTATAAAAACATAACAACATCAGCATCTTGTTCAATTGAACCAGATTCTCTGAGATCGGAAAGTTTTGGTTCGTGGTCTGTTCTAATATCTGGACTGCGCGAAAGTTGCGACAATGTTATTACAGGAACATCAAGTTCTTTAGCCATAATTTTTAAACTGCGCGTTATCTCCGAAATCTCTTGCACACGATTATCATATCTACGATTCCCTGTAGACATTAACTGCAAATAATCAATAATTACTATGTCTACACCACCCAAACGTCTAACTTTGGCCTTCATTTCATAGGTTGTGATATTCGCTGTATCATCTATATAAATTGGGGCATTAGAAAGCTCTTGTGCCGCTTGAGCAAGGTTTTCCCAATCTTCTAATTCCAGATTGCCCATTTTTAATGTATTGTTCGGTATTCTTGATATATCAGATAAAACTCGAGTCACAAGTTGTTCTTTACTCATCTCTAGCGAAAATAAAGCAACTTTTTTATTATATTTAAGTGCAACATTAGTAGCGATGTTAAGAGCAAAAGCAGTTTTCCCCATAGCCGGGCGCGCAGCAAGTAAAATTAAATCCGATTTGTTAAGGCCCATTAAAATTCTATCAAGCCCAGTAAACCCTGTAGGTATACCTATATAATCCTCTTTATCTGCACTAGAAAGCCGCTGTAAATTGTCATAGGCCCCAATAACAATTTCACCGATCTTTTGTAACTCTTTACTTTTATTATTCTGCCTCAATTCAAATATAGATTGCTCCGCAAAATCTAATAAACTATTAGCATCATTACTAAACTCACTTGAGTTATTAATAATATTATGAGCAATTAAAATTAAGCTTCTAACATAAAATTTTTCCTTAACTATTTTAGCATAACTTATTATATTTTTAGTTGTAGGTGCAAAATTTGCCAGTTGAGTTAAATATTCCTTTGCTTCACTTTCTGAATTGAATATATTACTTGTTTTCACTTCTTCTAAAACTGTCACAATGTCTATTGGAACGGAAAGTGCGAACATCCTTACAAAAATATTATAAAGTTCTTTGCTAGACTGAATATAAAAATATTCCGGTGTTAAAATGTCCACAACTTCCAAAAAAGACTGGCTATTTAGTAAAATTGCCCCTAAAATAGCCTGCTCCGCTTCTGCACTAAATGGCAGTTGCTCAACATTCAAATTCTGGTCAAAGCTTTCCATAACATTAAATCTCCTTAAATTAACCCTGCTGCTCTGTTACCATTACCTTAAAATCAGCAATAACATCTGGCATAAATTTAGCAGTTATTGTGTAATAACCATAACTTTTTAACTCTACATTCGTTGATAACTTCTTCTTATCTATTTTTAATCCTAATGTTGTAAAGATAGCTTCAGATACATCCTTCATGGTTACAGAACCAAATAATTTACCATTTGTTCCCGCTTTCATACAAATTGTAACAGTTTGATCTTTTAGTTTCTCCGCCAACTGCATTGCCTCTTTTTTTGCCTCTGCTTTTTGGTAAGCTACTGCTTGTTTTTTACCGTTTAAATCGTTAATATTTTTTTTGTCTGCAATTACCGCTAAGTTTTTCTTTAGCAAAAAATTCCTTGCATATCCATCCGGTACATCTATAATATCGCCCGCTTTTCCTGTACCTGCTATATCTTTATTTAAAATTACTTTCATAATTTATTTTTTCCCCCTTAATTTAAAGTTTTATTTAAAGCACTTTTTAGCATATAAACAACCTCTTCACTGCTCTTGCCGTTAATTTGAGCCGCCGCCATAATTCTGTGCCCACCACCACCTAGTGCCTCCATAATAATCTGCACATTAACCTTACCAAAAGAACGTGCAGAAATTAAACAGCCTTCTTTGTTCTCATAAATAACAAACGAAGCATCTACTCCTTTAATATTCATAAGACTATCTGCAGCCTTTGCAATTATTAATCTTGCTTCTATACTTTCTCCATAAGCAACACAAATAGCACAGTTGTTAAAGAGTACCGCTTTAGAAACAATATCATTTATTTGTTTATACTCTTCCGCTGTATTTGCAAACATTTTTCTAATTGCAATTGTGTCAGCTCCGAAATCCCTTAGTAAAGCTGCAGATTGAAAAGTTCTTGTTCTGGTTTTAAACACAAAATTTTTTGTATCTAGCACCAAACCAGAAAGCAACGCCATTGCTTCCAGTTTATTCAGTTTAACCTTTTCATTTAAATATCTAATAATTTCTGTAACCATTTCGCAGGCAGAAGATGCAAATGGCTCATGGTAAAACAATAATGCATTATCTATGTGATTAACCATCTTTCTATGATGATCTATAACTACAATATTTTTAGTCATTTTTAGCAATTCAGGGTACTCCACAAGATCCATTGTATGCAGATCAACAACAACTATTAAGGTATTCGGTTTAATAAAAGAAAGTGCACCATTAAAATCTGTAATAATATTTTTATAGTCTTCATCGCTTGTAAAAGTTGCTAAAAGAGAACCTATCATATGAGTTGCTTGGTTAATTGCAATTTTGACTGGCTTGTTAAAAGATTTTGCTATTTTTGCAACACCAATTGCAGCACCAAAACAGTCCAAATCTGCAAACTTGTGCCCCATAACAACAACATAGCTGCTATTTTCAATTAAATTGCTAAAGGCTAATGCCATAATCCTTGCTTTAACCGAAGTTCTTTGCTCAACGTCAGCTGCCATATTACCAAAAAACGAATAGCCATCTTTGGTTTTTAAAGCCACTTGATCTCCACCACGACCAAGTGCCATATCTAAAGATTTATAGGCTTCTTGTAGTTTGTCTTTTAATAATCTTGTGTCTGGATTACTTATACCCATTGAAATTGTGGGTGCAATATCCCTTACCAATTTGGTATTTTTTATCTTTTCTAACGTAGAAAACTTTTCATTGCATAATTTGTTTAGTCGTTCGTTACTAAATATTGCTAAAAATTTATCTTTGTCTACTTTTTGCACAATTCCATTAATTTCCTCAAAAAAGGTTTTAACTGCATATTCCAAAGTGCTATCAATTTTTACACGTTCTAGCTCCCCTGCTTGCTGCAACATGGCTTCATAATTATCTATAACCACAATTGACATAATAACCTTTTCAGATTGGTATGCGTTTAATAATTTAGTATGTTCTGTAATGTCTAGCATACATAAAAACCTCAGTGTTGCAGATTTCTGTTCAGTTTCTGAGTATTCTGTTGCAAGAATTAAGTATTCTTTATTGTTATGTTGTATTGTTACCTTTGAGTCTTTTTTAAATTTTGCACTTGTAAGTTGTGGTATATATAAATCTATATTTTCTCCCATTATATTTATATCTGCTGCCAGTTCCATTTTAAATGCGGAGTTATGCCACAAGATATTTTTTTTATCATTTAAAATTACAATCGGTATTTGCAATAGATCAAACCATTGTGTTTTTGGCATATTCAAAATACTATTTTTCTGTTGCCATACAATATATAATTCTTTTTGTTGTTTAATTATACTAAACAACAAAAAAAATAATAAAAGTAATGTAATACCCCATTGCATTTTTTGGGCAATAACTTCGTTAGTAAATTTTTCAAAATACCACAAAAATGAAAAACTAACCAACAATAAAAAAAATCCAGTTTTAATCTGAAACATCTTCCCCTTCACAGATTAAACCCCCAAATCATTATAAAATTGCAAAACTTCACACCAGCAAACTTGTTTTATTGCGCTGTTTCTTTTTTTTGCACTGCACACAGAAATTACATATTCCTGATTATCAAAACATTCAAAAAAATATTTTCTTTCTTGCACGTGTAAACAAAATTTAGTTTTTATGTGGCCAGCAAACGATATTGATTTTATCTCTTTAAAAATTCCTGTTCCTAACATTTTAGCAAAACTTTCTTTTAATGCCCAAAATTTAAAAAATTGTACATCAAGAAGACCAACAAGGAAGAAGGGCCTGCACTCATCGGAATCGAGGTGAGAAGTCAGGATGACTTCAAGGCTT
>JBJEZM010000036.1:0-4184 GCA_051887395.1 Oscillospiraceae bacterium
ATATCATCTTGTTAACAGTCAAGCTATTCCAGCAATGCCCAGATGTTCTAGAAGAATACCAGGAGCGTTATAAATATATCATGGTAGATGAATACCAAGATACCAATTACTGCCAGTTTGTTTTAATCCGCATGCTGGCGGCAAAATACAATAATATCTGTGTAGTAGGGGACGACGACCAAAGCATCTACAAATTTCGGGGTGCCAATATAGATAACATTTTAAACTTCGAAAAACATTTCAAAGGTGCCAAAACAATAAGATTAGAACAAAACTATCGTAGCACAAAAACAATTTTAAATGCAGCAAATGCAATAATAGCAAATAATCAAGCTCGTAAGGGCAAAAATCTTTGGACAAATAACATAACAGGTGAAAAAATCCAGTTATTTAAAGCTAACGATGAATATAAAGAGGCAATTTTCATAGCAGAAACAATCGAAGAGATAATAAAAACAAATAGAGGTAACTATAACAGCTGTGCGGTTTTGTATCGCACAAATGCACAATCCAACGTAATAGAAACAATACTTTCAAGAAGAAACATTCCATATAAAATCTTTGGTGGCTTGCGATTTTATGATAGAAAAGAGATAAAAGATATACTTGCATACTTAAATGTAATTATCAATAAAAACGACGAAATCAGACTCCTCAGAATAATTAACGAACCCAAACGCGGAATTGGCGCTACAACAATAGCACAGGTCAAAAAGGTTACGCAGCAAACCAACCAAACGTTTTTTCAGGTTATAAGCTCAGCAGATTTTAAAGTGCAGATAAGAAACGCAAGCAATTTAAAATCATTTGTCACACTCATAAACGAGCTGGAATTAGATCTTAAAAACGGAGAGCTCACAAACATAATCGATATTATTATAGAAAAAACCGGCTATAAAAAAATGCTAAGTCAGATGGGTTTTGAAGGTGAAAGTAGACTAGAAAACATAAAAGAGCTCAAATCAAGTATGCTTGCTTATATGAACCAAACAGAAGATAAACCAACACTTGCCGGCTTTTTAAATGAGATTTCTTTATACACGGATGCAGATAATAACACAACAGATACCGATTTTGTCAATTTAATGACACTGCACTCAGCAAAAGGCCTAGAATTCGAGCATGTATTCATCTCCGGTATGGAAGAGGGCATTTTCCCAAATAATCAGGCATTGTTTGACCAAAAAGAGCTAGAAGAAGAGCGTCGCCTGGCATACGTTGGCTTCACACGGGCTAAAAAACGGCTGTTTTTAATCAGCACACAAAAAAGAACATACCTTGGCAAAACAAACTTCAGTAAAGATTCACGTTTCATAAAAGAGATCCCAGAAGATTTTTATAATGTAATAGAAACACCTGTAATGCCACAAACACCACAAATCAACACAGCACCCAAAAGTTACCTTAAAGCAAATAAAATTCAGTTTGATTTTAATAAACACAGAAGTAATATAAAGTTTAAATATGGTGACCAAGTCAAACACACTAAATTCGGCGAAGGGCAGATACTAAAAGCCACAGATTCCGGTGAGGACCAATTGCTAGAGGTTGAATTCAAAAATGGTGCTGTTAAAAAACTGCTAGCTAACTATGCAAACTTAAGCTTAATAAATTAAAATGGTGAACTCATATGTTAATGAAAACCTGTGGAATTGTTGTAAAAGCGCAAAAAATTAACGCAGAGAAAAAACTAATTTGGATTCTAACAAAAGACCAGGGGATCATCAAAGCGTTTTGTAAAGATGGCGGTAGAAGAACAGGCGGCTTTGCAGCTACAGAGATTTTGTGCTTTTCCAATTTTGTTTTATTCAAATCAAAAGATACATTTTCAGTAAATTCAGCAGAGGCTAAAGAGCCATTTTTGCATATACGCAATAACCTAGAGAATTTAGCACTAGCATCATACTTTTGCCAGACTCTAATAATCACAATCCCGCAACAAATAGAAGGTACCCCAGAACCACTTAAATTAACATATCTACTATTGCGGGTGCTAAATGCAGAACTCAACAATATTTTAAAAATCAAAGCTATATTCGAATTAAAACTAGCAAAATTGCTGGGCTTTGCGCCAGACCTCAACAATTCTGCAGGCGGCTTGGAATTTTATATAAAAACAGGCAACTTATCACAAACACCGGGGCTATATAGCATCAAACTAAGTTCGAAAGTTGCCGAAGCAATAAAATTTATAATAAATACGCCAATCAAAAAAAGCTTAACACTCGAACTTTCTCAAACAGATATAAAATTTCTAACAGAGCTTACCGAGGGCTATCTGCTAGATAAAATCGAATATCATATTAATACACTAGATTACTTTTGGGGAATATATAATCAAACAACCAAAGAGCAGGGGGCTTAAATAATGGACCTAGAACTTTTACTTAAAAAACTCAGCGACACGATATGTGTTTCAGGTCAAGAACCGAGTGGAATGGCAGAGTTCAAAACAATGCTAACCACCTACGGCACGATCAAATCAGATAATTTAGGTAATATTATAGTCACAAAAAAAGCAACTAATAAAGCAAAAAATGACATCATGTTAGATGCACATATAGATGAAGTAGGCATGGTAGTCACAGATATCACCCAAGAGGGCTTTTTAAAGGTAGCGGCATCCGGCGGACTAGACCCAAAAATATGTTATGGCGCAGAGGTGATTGTAGTAGGCAAAAAACACTTAAAAGGCATAGTTTGCACAATACCACCACACTTAAAATCTTCAGCTCAAAGGGGCATTCCAGATGTTAACCAGCTATTTATAGATATTGGCCTAAACGCTAGTAAAGCAAAAGAATTTATACAACCTGGCACAAAAATCGTCTGGAATGCAAACTTTTTAAAACTTCAAAATAATATTTTTGCAGGCAAAGCGCTGGATAACCGAGCAAGTTGTGCAGCTTTATGCCATGCGCTAGAACTCTTAAAAGAGCTAGAATTTAAAAACACAGAGCTAAATGTCATATTTAGTGCCCAAGAGGAGGTTGGCGGGCACGCAGCGGGCTGTGCGGCATATGGCCTTAAACCCACATATTGCATAGTGGTAGATACAACTTTTGCGGCAGGTCCAGGGATAAAAAATGTATACGGCAAATTAGGCGGCGGCCCAATGGTTGGAATTTCCCCGTTTTTAAACCAAGATTTCAGCAACACATTAATAAATATCGCCAAAAAGAATAAATTACCATATCAGCTAGAGGTAATGGGCGGCGAAACCGGCACAAATGTAGATCACTTCACAGCAGTTTTATATAACCAAAAACCAGCCTTGCTTTCCATACCAATTAAATATATGCATTCACCGGTAGAAACAGTAGATCTTGACGATATTAAATCAACGGCAAAGTTAATTGCAGAGTTTGTAAAAACAAAAGAGGCAGAATAAAAGAGGTTTTCATATGGCAAACAAAAAGGGCTCAAAACAAAAAAAAATAACCTTTCTTATATTGCTCAGCATAATTGTAATGCTGGGCGCTCATGCCTTGTTGCTTTCTTCCAATAGATTAGAAACAATTGTAGCCCAAGAATTCACCCACACAATTTCATTCCGCTCACGGGGCCTGGTTTTTCGGGATGAAACTGCTACAGATTACCAAAGGCAATTTGGCAGTAACATAATGGCAGAATACCTTAAACAAAACGGAGAACATGTAGAAAAGAACGAACCATTACTCAAACTCTATAGAACCGGATCAAATATAATGTCCATCAATCAACTTAACTACCTAAACACGAAAAAAGACCTTCTTACCGACTTAAATGAACATGCAAACAATTTTTACAGTTCAGCAAATGTTTTAACTGCATCTCCGGCAGACTTATTAATAAAATTAACAAAAAATATAAATAATATGAATTTAATAGATACTTATGAAGCCGAATTAAATTTAACTACATTGCTCAATAAGAAACGTTTAGCTGCGGGTAAAGATAAAAACTATAACAAAACCATCCAAAGTCTCGAAAAAGAGATACAAAAATATCAAGTTAACACAAGCAATGCAATTGCAACATACACGTCGCAAAACGCTGGCTGTTTTTTCAACGAAATCGATGGTTACGAAAACAAATTAAATATTGAGCCAATAATTAATTCAACAGAAGGCGATAATAATTTGCAAAGAATTTACACTCAAATGGAGCAAAATTTTTTAAATAATAAAATAATAAATACATTT
>JBJEZM010000037.1:0-4114 GCA_051887395.1 Oscillospiraceae bacterium
ATCCTTTTGCTTGCGTCTTCTTTCGCTTGCGCCTTAGCTTGTGCAGATGATTTTTACGGTGATTCTTATGTTATTTATGAAGCCTACTGATTTTTTTAAAATAAGGGGTGATTTTATGCGGCGAATTTTAAAAAATAAAACTTTCTGGGGAAATTTAGTATATTTAATTTTTGCATTTTAATAATATTTGATTCCCCACTGCCTAAATTGGTCAATTGTTTTCGCACCGATTTGCCACCGAAGCCGTTGCCACAAAAAAAGGCACATATGATTACGAAAATGGCAAATTGGTTTTCAAAGAAGAAGATCATAGCTAATTGCTATGATCTTCTTCTATTTCATTGTGCTTTTAACACTACTTAAGTTCAACAACAGCACCAGCAGCTTCGAATTTTGCTTTCATCTCTTCTGCCTCTGCCTTTGCTACACTTTCTTTAACTGGCTTTGGAGCACCCTCAACAAGTTCTTTAGATTCTTTTAAGCCAAGGCCGGTTATCTCTTTAACTAGCTTAATAACAGCCATCTTGTTTTCACCCGCAGAGGCTAAAACCACATTGAACTCAGATTTTTCTTCTGCCGGAGCAGCAGCACCAGGAACTGCAGCAACCGCAACAGGAGCAGCAGAAACACCGAATTCTTCTTCTAATGCTTTCACTAATTCAGAAAGTTCAAGCACTGTTAAACCTTTCACATCTTCTATTAATTTTGTAACTTTTTCTGAAGCCATAATTTTTATTCGTTAACAACCAATTTTTATGTTGTTAACTCTCCTTTCTTTATTTTAATTTTATCAATTATTTAAACTTTAATTCTAGGCGCTCTTCTTTTCGGCAATTGCGTTAAGCACCACAGCCAAACCTCTAAGGTTCGCACTGAGCACATTTGCAAAACCAGAAATTGGAGCATTAAGCCCACGCAAAGCGCTGGCAACAAGTTCTTCCCTGCTTGGCAATTTTGCAAATGCATTAACCTCTGCCACCGAAAGCACTTTTCCATCGGCAAAACCCGCTTTTATATTAAAGCGTTCACCTAATTCCTCAGCATATTTTGCAACTATTTTAGCTGCGGCAACATAATCGTTTTTGCAAACTGCCATAGATGTAGTACCTTCTAAAACTTCGCTTAAACCAGCAAGTTCGGTACCTTCAGTTGCAAGTTTTAGCAAAGTATTTTTAGCCACAAAATATTCAACGTTTGCTTCACGCATCTCTGCCCTTAATTTGGTATCTTCTTCAACAGTAATTCCTTTGTAATCTACCACAACTCCGGCAGTAGCTTCTGCAATTTTAATAGCCAAAGCTTCAACAATCTGCTTCTTTTTTGCTATAGTTTTTTCACTTGGCAATTCTTGCTTCACCTCCTTAATTTAGGTATAAAAATAACTTCGTTCCCACTAACTAAAAGAAGAAACAAAGCAAAACTTGCCAGCAAAAAGCCTCAGGCATTTAATTTGTTCTTCCTCTGCGGGATATTTAAGCCACATTATCATGGCACCAGCTCTCTTTGGAAGTTATTTACATTCTGCATTGTATCATACTATCGCTGGTATGTCAAGTTTCTCGCAAAATATTAAATAAAATTTGCATTTTTCAAAATTATATGATACAATAATTTACAAGATATAGTTGAGCTAAACTGGAGTGGGATATTATCTCACTCCTTGGTTTTGTTAAATATAAATACAAAGGTGAAATTTATGATTTTTAAAAATATAAACCCCACAGCCGAAAAAGTGGCAAAAATAGCAGAGCCACTTGCCCAAGAATCTGGCTTGCAAATTTGGAACATTACCTTTGAAAAAGAAGGCAGTTTGTGGTATTTAAGAATATTTTTAGATAAACCAGAAGATAACGTATCTTTAGATGACTGCGAACAATTCAGTAAAAAATTAAGTCCACTATTGGATGAAAAAAATTTGATTGAGCATAGCTATTTTTTAGAAGTATCCTCCCCCGGCGTTGAACGTGAACTCACTAAGCCGTGGCATTTTAAAAAATACACTGGGCAACTTGTTTCGGCAAAGACTTCTCAGCCACCGCAAACCACTTTAACGCAGGTTGGCACGCTGGTCTCTGCAACAAAAGATAATCTTACTCTACAAGTAGATAACAAAATGCAGGTTATTGAGGCAAAAAATATAATTAAAATAAAACTCTATTTTGATTTTACATCTTAAAATATAAATAAAATTTAAAATTGCTAGAAAGGAAATTAAGATGAACGAGAATGAATTCTTTGGTGCTTTAAGAGAACTCAGCAAAGAAAAAAATATTGAGCTTAACTGCTTAATAGAAAAAGTTAAAACTGCAATGGCGCTGGTTGCAAAAAAAGAATTTGGTGGTGCCGAAAATGTTTTTGTAACAATAAATGATGTTAGTTCTGAATTTAATATAGAAGTTGGTAAGCTTGTGGTTGAAGAGGTCTGCGAACCGGCTAATGAAATCTCGTTAGATCAAGCCAGGCTTATTTCTAAACACGCAATGCCAGGTAACACAGTTAGAATTAAAGTAGATACTAAAAAAGTAGGTAGAATAGCAGCCCAAAGCGCTAAACAAGTAATTAAACAAGGAATTAGAGAAGCCGAACGTGAAAAACTATATTTAGCTTTAAAAGATAAAGAAGGCCAATTGCTAACTGTACCCATTCATAAGGTAGAAAGCACTTTAAATAATTTTATTGTCACTAAAATTGGTGACTACGAAACCATTTTCCCTACCTCCGAACAACTACCAGGAGAAGATCTTAAAGAGGGCGACTTGATTAAAATTTACGTTTCCGAAGTTATAAAAACTGAAAAAGGCCCTAAAATAATGATTTCTAGAACAAGTGTAGATTTTATAAAAAAACTATTCGAAATAGAGATTCCGGAGATTGCAAACGGTGTGGTAGAGATTTTAGCTGTGGCCCGTGAAGCCGGATACCGAACTAAAATTGCAGTAAGTAGCAAAAATCCTAACGTCGATGGTGTGGGAACTTGTATTGGTCAAAAAGGCTCTCGAATCAATCAAATTTTAAAACAAATTCCAGGCGAGAAAATAGATATAATAAAATATCATGAACAACCAGTTGAATTTATAAAATCAGCTTTGCTTCCTGCTGTGGCAGAAAAAGTTACTATTACCGATGCTGAGAACAAATGCTGTGAGGTTTTTGTCGCTCCCTCACAAATTTCTTTAGCCATTGGGCATAAAGGGCAAAATGCAAGGCTTGTTGCTAAACTCACCGGCTATAAAATAGAGATAAAAAAATACGAGCCCGAAGTTCAAAAAGAATTTTCTTCTCAAGAAGCAAGCGAATCAATTTAAAAATAATAAGGAGGGCATATGAGCAAAAAGCTTCAAAGGATGTGCGTAGCTTGCCGTATTAAAAAAGAAAAATCGAACATGTTACGTGTAGCGCAAGATAAAAATAATAATCTAATATTAGATAACAAAGATAACAAATTTAAAGCTTTTGGCCGAGGAGCTTATGTTTGTTGCAATAAAGAATGTATAAAAAAAGCGCAAAAAATTCTGGCTTTAAGCCGAGCTCTAAAATGCAATGCAGACAATAATATATTTGAAGAATTGTTAATTGCCGCAGCAGCTCATAATTTAACAGAACAGTAATTTGTTACGAAAGGGTGTCCTTAAGTTGAACAAAGATGATTTTGTAGAATCCGAAATCAAAGATGTAAAAAGGTTTAAAAACTTAATTTCCATAGCAGCAAAGGCTGGCAACCTGCATTTGGGTTTTGACGCTGCTAAAAAAGTGGTAACTAACCATAAAACAAAACTGCTATTAGTTTCTAACGCTCTTTCTAACGGAACAAAACATGCTATAATTCGCAAAGCACAGTTAGCCTCGGTTAATTATAAATTAATACCTATATCGCCAGAAAATTTCTTAGAATGGCTGGGAAAACGGGTTGGAATTATTGCACTCACAGATGAAGGTTTTGCAAAAGAAATCAACAGCTTAATTTTCAATAAAATAAATAAGGAGGAGCAATATGCTAATAAAATATAGAATTTACGAACTAGCCAAAGATCTTGATGTGCCAAACAAAGAGATTATTACCGTAGTTAAAAAATATTTTGATGTTGATAAAAAACATATGACATCATTAACAGAA
>JBJEZM010000038.1:0-4114 GCA_051887395.1 Oscillospiraceae bacterium
CACAAAGTGTTGCTGTAAGCCCAGCAATTCCAGATATACCATTTATAATAAGATCTGCCTCACGCAAAGAGGCTAATGTTTTTAACCCTTCTTTGCCATAAAAAACTTTCATACCCGAAGAGCCAAATTCGTTTTTCATTTCCCTATAAGCCTTTTCGTCTGCCATAGCAACATATTTTGGTTTTATTTTTTCTATTTGTTCTTTAAGCAATTTTATGTTTTTGTTACAAGAGATTCCCACAACATCAATACCTAAAGTCTCTGCTACTTGTAGCGCCTGTGTGCCAATAGAACCCGTTGAACCTAAAACTACAATTTTCTTTATTTTCATAACCAAAACACCTTAAAATTGCAAAAAATAAAATAATAAAACGGTATTACAAAAATTAAACTATCTAATCTATCTAACAAACCACCATGCCCCGGCATAATCTTGCCAAAATCTTTTATCTCATATTGCCGTTTAATTAACGATGCAAATAAATCTCCTAAAACAGCTAAAACCGAAGCAACTAACAGAACAATAGTAAGCAAAAGCCCGTCAAACTTCAACTCTGGCGTAATTAATTTAAATATAAAACATATAACCAAACCAGAACATAAAGACACCGCAATTCCACCAGCAACACCCTCTTTTGTTTTGTGCGGACTAATATCAGAACAATTCAATTTGTGCTTTCCCCAAGCATTTCCTATAAAATATCCTCCTGTATCGGTCATCCATGCACTAGATGCAACTAACAAAATCGCTAACAAGCACAAGTTATAATTTGGTGAAAAATAACTTCTAATTAATACAAAAGTAGATAAAGAGGCTGACATGCTAAAAGATACAATAAACGCAAAAAATATTCTTTCCATTTTTAGTTCTTTTCTATATTGCATAGAACATAAAATAGCTATTATTATCAACAAACATAAAAGATATTCTAAATAGTATGTGGAACCAACTAATATAAATAACGGTATGCAAACAGATATAAAAACATTGCTAAATTTTATTAATTTAAATTTCTTATCCAAAATAACCGAACATAACTCACACGAAATCTGTGCACAAACTAACCCAACTACTAAAGGAAATAGAACCGTATTTACAAAACACAGCAGTATTCCAAAAGCAAGTATACCCACAGCTGCAGATATTATACGTTGTTTAAACAAATCACCTAGCCTCCCCCAAAGCGTCTTTCTCGTTTGTAAAATTCTTCAATAGCCGCCATAAAATCAGCTTCTTTAAAATCCGGCCAAAAAGTATCTAAAAATATATATTCCGAATAAATGCTCTGCCAGGGCAAAAAATTAGAAATTCTCTTTTGCCCACCTGTTCTAATAACTAAATCTGGATCTGGAACATTATTTGTGTAAAGTGACTTTTTAACTGTTTCTTCCGAAATTTTTTCAATATCCAAAACTCCATTTTTAACCAACGTTGCTATTTTTTTTACAGCGTCAACTATCTCTAATCGCCCACCGTAATTAAAAGCTAATACTAAATTTAGACCTGTGTTGCTTTTTGTTTGTTCTTGAACATCTATAATTATTTTTTGCATTCGGTCCGAAAGCCCAACAAAACTTCCAATCACATTAATCTTGCAATTTTGTGCTTTTTCTGGCTCATTCTTATATTTTTCAAAATTATCTTCAATTAAAGACATTAAATACCTTACTTCTTGCGGTGAGCGTGACCAATTTTCTGTAGAGAAAGCAAAAAACGTTAAAAACTCAAGTGTTGTTCTAGAACAAAATCTAACTAAATTTTGTAATGCAATAACCCCTTCTTTGTGCCCACGCTCTGCTTTTAACCCATGCTCTTTTGCCCAGCGCCTGTTGCCATCCATAATTATAGCAACATGCTTAACGCCCCACAGATCTATTTTGTTTTCCACTCTACTATATCTCCATTATTTCTTTTTCTTTTTTAGCTGCTAAATTGTCAATATCTTTGCAATGATTATTCGTTAAATCTTGTATATCTTTTTCATTGTTTTTCATGTCATCTTCGGTAATTTCATTAGATTTTTTTAGAGCTTTTATTTTTTCCATTGCATCCCTGCGCACATTACGAATTGCTATTTTTGCATCTTCTGCCATTTTGTGAATAGATTTACAAATCTCTTTCCTTCTCTCTTCCGTCAATGCAGGGAACACAATTCTTATAACATTGCCGTCATTAGATGGATTAATTCCAATATCCGATGCTTGAATTGCATGTTCAATTTCTTTAAGTAATGATTTATCCCACGGCTGTATCACCAAGATTCTCGCTTCTGCAACACTAACAGCAGCCATCTGCATAATTGGTGTTTTTGTACCATAATAATCTACCACTACTTTATCTAATATTGCCGGATTAGCTCTCCCTGCCCTAAGACCAGCATATTCCCCATTCAACCTGTCTATCACTGCATCCATTTTTTCTTTAAATTGATTGAAAATTTCATTCATAATTAACACTCCTTCTTAATTAAAGTACCAATCCTGCATCCACAAATAACCTCACTAATATTACTAAGAGGTGTACCACAAAAAACAACAATTGGAATATTATGCTCTTCACAAAGCACCATTGCCGTCTCATCCATCACTGCCAAATGCTTCTCATGCGCTTCTTTAAAGGTTAAGCAATCATATTTCATAGCATCGGGGTGCTTTGCTGGATCTTTATCATAAACACCATCAACTGTATGGGTCGCCTTTAAAATCACATCAGCTTCAATATCAATAGCGCGCAAAACCGATGCTGTATCTGTTGAAAAATATGGGCTACCACTTCCTCCTCCAAAAATAATAACTTTATTTTCTTTAATATAACTTAAAGCTTTTGTACATGAATAACTTTCTGCCAATTGCGGCATTGGAATTAATGTTTGCACTCTTGCATCTAAACCACATGAATTAAAGGTATCACACATAGCTAAAGAATTCATAACAGTTGCAAGCATACCAATATAATCTGCCTGCGCACGCTTTATCTCTTTTGCAAAAGCTCCGCGCCAAAAATTGCCGCCACCAATCACAATTCCAACTTTAACACCGCTTTTCTGAATCTTTTTTATTTCATATGCTAAACCTTTTAAAATATCAAAATCAATTCCGCAATTTTTCTTGCCTGCTATATATTGTCCGCTCAACTTTAGCAGTACTTTCTTGTATTTTTGCATTTAATATTTCCTTCCCTTTTCTCTCATTAAATCTAAAATCAATTCCATATTATCACTTTGTTCTGAATCTACTGCGATTTTATTTGACTTTTCTGCCCCGCATTTTAAACATTTGTGCAGAATCTGTTGCCCCTTTTTAGAACTTAACTTAACCGCAATTGGCCTCATCATTCCCTTGCAATTGCAAGCTCTATCTCCCGGGTGCTCATCAACATGTTTAGAAAACAAACAAAATGGACAATGGTTTCTAATACTGCCATTTGTTAACGCTTTAACATACTCGCCACAATTTTCACAAATAAAAGCTGTATTTTCATTCTTTTTAGCCAACCTTATTCCTCTTTTTTTTAAACTTTGCTGCTTTAATTAGTTCCTTTGCACTCTCTATAACTAGCGGATTTTCTAAATCTCCACTCATAATTCTAGCAATTTCAAGCTCTCTACCTAAATCATCCAGTTTTTTTATTTGTGTAAATGTATTCTTAGCATCAAATACTTTTTCAATTAAAAAATGTGTATCTGCAAATGCAGCTATGGCAGCTGAATGAGTAATGCAAAGCACCTGCAAGCCACAAGAAAGTGCTTTTAACCTTTCACCCACTAGCCTTGAGGTCAACCCACTAATTCCTGTATCTATCTCATCAAAAATCATTGTATTCGCGTCATCTTCATCGTGCATCACTGTTTTTATAGCCAGCATTATTCTAGAAATTTCTCCGCCAGATGCAATTTTAGAAATCGGCATGGGAACATTCCCTTTATTTGTAGAAATTGCAAATTCAAAATTATCCACACCACAAATTCCCAATTTAGCTGCGCTATAATTACATAAAAACTTAACATATGGCATATTAAGCGATCGTAACTCTGTTTCTATTGCACTTGCAAACTGTTCTGCCGCTTTTAAACGTAATTCTGTTAATTTTTCTGCTTTAGCTTTTAAATCCGCA
>JBJEZM010000039.1:0-4101 GCA_051887395.1 Oscillospiraceae bacterium
AGGTATTAGATTACATCTCGTGTCTAACAAAAGAATTTAACAAAGTAACTGAAGGACATCAAAAAAAGATAAAAGAATTAACAGAACAAAACAATACAATAGCCAGTGAAATTAACAGCAAAAATGAAACAATTAAACTTTTAGAACAAGAAATAAAAACCATGAGTGCCCGAATAAATGAACTTAATAATAAAGAAGCCACTTATAATTCTGCAATAGAAAATGTAGGAGCGGCTATGCTTTCCATTAAAAAAACAGCGAACTCTTTATTAGAAGAAGCAGAAAACAAAGTGCGTATATTTGTTTCTAGCTTTTCTAACATGAAGGAAAACACCTGCAATAACATATTATCGTTTGAGCGAAATTTAAAAGAAATTAATACAACAGTTAACAATGCAACTGCTAATTTTAATGATCAAGTAGAAAGTGCTTTATCTTCTTTGTTTGAGTTACGCGAAGGGTTAACTAAGATGGACATTCTTAATGAAGATTTCGATAAAATAAAATAATACATTTTTCAGTTTGTGTTAGCACAAACTGTATCTTGTGCAATGCAGAAAACACTAGCAATAAAACGCTATGAACCATGTTAGGCGGGGAACCGAGCAGCATTAAATGGTAGTTTTATGTGTTAGAACATTTTCTGCATTGCAGAATATATTATATCCAATTGCACATCAATGGGCAAAGCCATAATGTGCATTCTTTCTGTAATATCTGTAAATACATTGTAGAGGTGCTCAATAATGTATAAAGCATTATATAGAAGATCTAGACCAAATAGATTCAGTGAGATTGTTGGGCAAGAACATATATCTTTAGCTCTAAAAAATGAAATAATTAATGGAACATTCTCTCATGCATATATCTTCACAGGAAGCAGAGGAATTGGGAAAACAACAACAGCTAAAATATTAGCTAAGGCGCTTAATTGTGCAGCGCTTCAAAATGGTGAACCATGTTGTGAGTGCAGCATTTGCAAAGGCATAGATGCTGGTAGCATTCCAGATGTTCAAGAAATTGATGCGGCGAGTAATACTGGTGTAGATAATATTCGTGCAGTTAAAGAAGATGCTCAATTTGCTCCAACTGTTGGAAAGTATAGAGTCTATATAATAGATGAAGCACATATGTTGAGCATCGGCGCATTTAACGCATTGCTTAAAATTATGGAAGAACCACCAAATAATGTGGTTTTTATTTTGGCAACAACCCAAATTAATAAAATACCGGCAACTATACTTTCTAGATGCCAAAGATTTGATTTTTTGAGGCCATCTGTTTTAACAATAGAGCAATTGTTGTTAAAAGTTGCATCTAAAGAAAATATTGCTATAAATAGTGATGCTCTCAGATTGATAGCTATTTTATCTGATGGTGGAATGCGTGATGCACTTTCTTTGTTAGATGTATGTAGTAATGTTAGTAATGGTAAAGTTATTGATGAATCACTTGTGGAAAGCATTGCCGCAATTCCATTAGATAAAGAATGCTTAAATTTATTAAAAGCAGCTATAAACGGCGATCATGAACTATGCATAAAAATTATAAACGAATGCTATGTTAAAGCAGTAGATATTAGTTCTTTATGTGAAGGCTTATTAAGGCACTGTCGTAATATGCTTTTATTAAAAACATGTAAAAAAGACTTGAATTTGCTAGAAATATCTCAAAAAAGTTTAAAGAAGACTCAAGAAATTGCACTCAAAATTTCATTAAATCAAATAATGTTAATATTGGAAGAAGTAAAGTTGGCTTATGAAAAATTAAATAAATCTTCTATGCCTAAAATTGAACTGGAACTTTGTTTGCTGAATTTATGCGAAAAAATTCATGTTTTGCCTGCAAATGAAAATGAATGTAATAGAAATCAAGCTTCTGAAGATGATTCTTTTAAAATTAAAAATTGGCAACAGATAATAGATTGTTTAGCAGAAACGAATTCTATATTAGCTGGTGCTTTAAATGATTCCAGTGCATATATTAAAAACGATACTGTGTTAATTAGTTCTAATAATAGTATATTTTTAGAACTAATCCGTAATGATAAGGATGCAAAAAAAGATTTAAAAGCAGCTATGGTTAAAATGTTAGGCAAACGCTATAGAATTGGGCCATATAAAAATAAAATGTTATAAAACCGTAAATTAAGGAGAATTTATTTTCATGGAAGACAAACAAAAAGTGTTAGAAGCAGCAATATTTCAAATTGAAAAGAATTTTGGCAAAGGTTCTATTATGAAGTTAGGACAAAATGCTCTAAATATAGAAGCTATTCCAACCGGTTCAATTTCTTTAGATCTAGCTTTAGGAGTGGGAGGATTCCCAAGAGGAAGAATTATTGAAATCTTTGGTCCAGAAAGTTCCGGAAAAACTACGGTTGCACTCCATGTAGTTGCATCTGCGCAAAAGATGGGTGGAACAGCTGCATTTATAGATGTTGAGCATGCATTAGACCCGGTGTATGCTGCAGCATTAGGTGTTGAAGTTGACTCATTGTTAGTTTCTCAACCAGATACGGGAGAGCAAGCATTAGAAATAACAGAAACATTGGTACGTTCTGGCGCTATTGATGTTATTGTTATAGACTCTGTTGCCGCATTAGTGCCTAGGCAAGAAATTGAAGGCGATATGGGTGATGCCCATGTTGGCTTGCAGGCAAGGCTTATGTCTCAGGCTCTTAGAAAGTTAACTGCAATAATTTCTAAAACAAATTGTGTTGCATTGTTTATTAATCAATTGCGTGAAAAAGTAGGCATAATGTTTGGAAACCCAGAAGTCACCCCGGGCGGACGTGCGCTTAAATTTTATTCTTCAGTTAGGTTAGATGTTAGGCGTATTGAAACTCTAAAAAACGGCACTGAAGTTATTGGAAATAGAACTAGATGCAAAGTAGTAAAAAATAAAGTTGCGCCGCCGTTTAGAGAAGCTGAGTTCGACATTATGTATGGTAGTGGTATTTCTAAAGAAGGTGAACTGTTAGACATTGCTACTAAAAAAGATGTTATAAGTAAAAGTGGAACATGGTTTAACTATGGTGAAATTAGGCTAGGACAAGGAAGAGACAATGCAAAAGAATATCTTAAAAATGACCCGAATTTAATGAAAGAAATAAGTGAAAAAGTGTTAGGAAGCATTGTTAAACACAATCCGAAATTAGAAAAAGAACAGCAGAAAGATGAATTAGAAATAACGGGGAATAATGTAAAAAAGGATAAAAAGTAAGGTGACTTGATGAAAACGATTCAAGATTTTGAAGAAGCACTTAAATTAGGAGAAAATCTATTTTTTGAACGAAAATTTGGGCGCATTAGGGTTAAAAAAGAACTAGAAAAAAAAGAAATAAATGCAAGTATTATAGAAAAAGTTATGGAAAAGTTAGATCCAGAATTTGAAGAACGACATATCAAATATATTATCTTGAATAAATATGGTCGCCGCATTTTTGTTGATCGAGAACGTGAAAAAATTGTTAGACTTATGATTAGGTATGGATACGATGCAGATAAAGCAGTTTATGTTTTAGACTGTTTAGAAAGAGCGGAACTTTAATGAGAATTGGATTAATTTATTTAGGGTGTTTTAAAAATCAGGTAGATGCAGAAAAGATACTATTTAAACTTGAACAATCTGGCTTTGAAATTTGTACAAATTTATCTCTTTGCGAAATAATTATAATAAATACTTGTGGCTTTATAGAATCTGCAAAACAAGAAGCTATTAATACTATTCTAGAGGTATGTGAATTAAAAAAATCGTCTTCGCATCTTAACAAAGTAATTGTAACCGGATGTTTAGCTCAACGCTATAAAAAAGAAATTTTAAAAAACATTCCGGAAGTTGATATTGTATTGGGAATAGGTGCAAATGAAGATATTGTTGCTTTAATAAAAAAGTCGCTTCAAACGAATAAAAAAATTGAAAGCTTTCCCACAATTAATAAGTTCTCTATGGAAGGCGATCGAATAATAGACTCTAGTGTACCATTTGCTTATGTCAAAATTGCAGATGGTTGTAATAATTGTTGTTCTTTTTGTGCAATTCCTTTAATCCGTGGCCCGTTTAAAAGTAGAAAAAAAGAAGATATCCTGAATGAGATAC
>JBJEZM010000040.1:0-4017 GCA_051887395.1 Oscillospiraceae bacterium
CACGAGCGTTACCCAAATGCATTGGACCTGTTGGGTTAGCAGAAACAAATTCAATAATAACTTGCTTTCCATTCCCAACATTAACAGTACCATAATCTGCTTTTGCCTCTAAAATTTGCTTCAAAGCTTTATTATAAAATTCTGAAGATAACTTAAAATTCAAAAAGCCGTTTTTAAAGTTAACCGAGCTAAATTCCGTCTGCGATAAATCAAGATCTTTTAAAATTAATTCAGCAAGTTCTTGTGGCGACATTTTAAACTTTTTGGCACAAAATAATGCAACATTCGATGCAAAATCTCCAAACGGTTTATTTGGTGTATATTCAACTAATAACCCTGCAAATTCAGCTTCTGGTAACTCTTTTGCCTCTATGGCTTTTTTAAGCTGCAATGTTAAAATCTGCTCTATTTGTTCTTTTAAACTAGATATAAAATTCAGCATTTATTTTTTCTCTCCTTCGGTATATTTTGATATTGTTATTTTTATATGATTTTTGCTTGTGGCCATTGAATTTACATCCAGTTGATATTTAAATTCAATAGTGCCACCATCTTCACAAATAGATGCTTGCACAACTTCACCCCAAATGCCAATATCTAAACTTCCATACGGCGTATTATATAAACTGTCCGCACTTTTACCCACTTCTATAGGTAACATTGTGCTTATCTTGCCCTCTTTTATCGCTGTCACTTTATATTTTCCTGCTTCTTCTTTTAATTCAATTCTTGTTGTGCAGTAATAATTTTTATAATCATCTAGTTCATCATATTCTAAAATATAAGTATCTGCTTTTTTACAAAATTCACCATAAGTTAATACCTCACTGCATTCCGGTTCTTTAGCCACTTTTCCTAAAATATCTATTGGTTGCTGGCTAATTTCAACTTTTATCAATACCTTTTGCGTTTTTTCTTTCATCATTTCGCACCTCCTTAGCTCTTTAATTGTTAAATAACCTCTGCTCTAAATAAGCTCTAACATAATTATTTTTTTCTTGCTTTAGTAAGCCATCTGCCTCTAAAATCTCTTTTGCTATCTTTTTAGCAGTTACTAACCCGTTAATATCTTGCATAAACCGTGCAGTTTTAAAATTAAAAGCTCCATGCTGCTTAGTACCCAAAAATTCACCTGGCCCTCTGCTTTTTAAATCATACTCAGCAATTTCAAAACCATTATTATGACGGCACATAAATGCAAGTCTTTCTTTCACTTTTTGCGTTTTAACATCAGAAAGTAAAACACAATAAGATTGCAGCGCCCCTCTGCCAATTCTCCCTCTTAGTTGGTGCAATTGCGCCAAACCAAAACAGTCTGCATTTTCAATCAACATCACAGTAGCATTAGCAATATCTATTCCCACCTCAATTACAGTGGTAGAAACCAAAAGCCGAACTCTGTTTTGTTTCAACTCCTCCATTATTTCATCCTTTTGCTCTGACGTTTGTTTACCATGAATACACGCAACTGTATAATTCTTAAATGCTCCTTTTTTCAACTCTTCTGCATACTTAATTGCCGCTTTGCTAGCTTTTGATGTTTCTTCTTCTAATTCTTCTTGTTCAATTAATGGGCAAATAATATAACACTGATGCCCACAATCCAATTCTTTTTTTATAAACGAATATATCCTATCTCTATAACTGCTATCCACCAAGTATGTTTTTATCGGTATGCGTGTTTTTGGCATCTCATTAATTACCGAAACATCTAAATTATCATACATAATCATAGCTAAAGTTCTGGGAATCGGCGTTGCAGACATAACCAATGTATGAGGGCTCTGCCCTTTATTACTCAATTTTTCACGCTGTTTAACTCCAAATTTATGTTGCTCATCTGTTATAACTAACCCTAAATTAAAGAATCCAACATAATCAGAAAGTAATGCATGCGTGCCTACTAAACAATCAATTTTTCCCAATTGTAGCCTTAAAGCAATATCTCGTTTCTCTTTTGCCTTCTTTGCACCGCAAATACACTCAACTTTTATTCCTAACTTTTTTAAAATATTATTAAGATAATTATAATGCTGCCATGCCAAAAGTTCTGTTGGTACCATAACCGCCGCCTGAAAACCACTCTTACAAACAGCAAAAATAGCTGCCGCTGCCACAAAGGTTTTGCCACATCCCACATCCCCTTGAACTAATCTATTCATCACCTTGCCTTGTTTCATATCGCCAAATATTTCATCAATTACCTTTAGTTGAGCGTTTGTAGGTTCAAAATCAACTGTTTGTAAAAATTCGTTTAAGTTAACATCTTTAATTATAATTTTATTAGTCTGTTCATCCGCAACACGTTGCTTTAAAAGCCCAATATTAAACATAACAAGCTCGTCTGTTACAAGCCTTTGCCCTGCTGCCTCTAACACTTCTTTATTTTTAGGAAAGTGTATATTCTTCATAGCATACTCAAATGTAGCTAAATTTAGTCCTCTGCAAAATTTAAGTGGCATAAAATCTGGCACTTGCTGCAAAAATGTTAAAGCTTCTGCAACATTTAAAGCCACAATCTTTGAGCTTAGTCCTGCGGTAAGGCTATAGATCGGCCGCATTCTAAGTTCATGTGAAGTACTTTCATAATCTATAAGATTCATCTCTGCAAATCTGCCTACTTTTGTAACTCTACCAAAAAATACATATTCTCCACCAATTTTTATCTGGTTAAAAGTGTAAAATAAATTGAATAACTTTATATCTATCTCCCGTCTGCCATCTGCAGCGCGTATTGTATACATATTTAAATTTGCTCTCAGCTTTGTTGCACTTTTGCTCAACACCATAGCTTTAACCGCAAATAATTTACTAGGTTTAATTTCACTTATTAAAACACTAGAGGTAAAGTCTATATATCCTCTAGGTATATGCCAAAGCAGATCATTTACACTATATATTCCTAATTTATTATACTGTTGTTCTCGCTTTTTGCCCACATTTTTTAAACAACAAATCCCATCAAAAATCTTCATCATAAAGAGTTACCTCTTAAATTGTTATTATAATATATTATATATTAATTATTCTAATTATTCAAATACATTTATATTTTTATAATCTTCTATAATTGTTTTTTAGATTTTATCTATTATTTCGTCATATATAACACTTGATTTTGCATTACAGTTATGTTATCATATATTAGCAGATATTGCTTAATTTAAAATATATTATCAATAAGGAAGTGTGAAAATTATTATATGTTGAACAAAAGTATTGATCATTTTATTGTAAAAATGTTGATTGTGTCAATTATTTCAACCGGCGCAAATTTCTATAAAGTGGGTGCTGGCTGTTGTTTTAGCAAACCTTCTGGTGACACACAGTCTGAAGAAAAACAACCTTTGGTTAGAGGCAATTCTTTAGCTTCTTATACAGATACAGAATCTAACCAAACTGAAGTAGCCAATGCTAGTTCCGCAGCTGCAAATATTATAAAAAATATTCAACTCGCTCAAAAAAAAGTGGCAGAAAATCAGCTTCCAGCAGCTAAATCCGCATTAACAAATGCTAGCATAGAACTACGTAACAACGAAGCTCTATTTGTAAGATATCCTGGTGTGTTTGTGCAGGAAGATATCGATCCCGAACGTAATTACACAAATCTACAAAATATTCGTGACAGTCTTTCACATTTGAATAGAACAATAGAAGAACAAGAACAGGCTAAACATAAAAAAGCTATGGCAGATAAATTTTATAATGATATTAGCAGCAGAATTGCTAGGTTAAATATGGCAACTGATGATTTAGAAACAGCTGGAAAACAGTACGAAGAAATAAATACACTTCTAAACACACAGGGTGGAAATGTTTTAGAAGAAGGGCAAGTTACTAATTTAAGACAACAATTAGAAGCTGTATGTGCACAATTAACAAAAGTCCAGCAAGAAAAAGAAGCTGCTCGCGTTAAAGCCGAAACAGAACGCAAAGCCAAACTCGAAGAAGAAGCTCGTATTAAAGCTGAACAAGAAAAAAAAGCTAAACTTGAGGCAGAAACCCGTGTTAAAGCTG
>JBJEZM010000041.1:0-16299 GCA_051887395.1 Oscillospiraceae bacterium
ATTACGCCAATTTTAAAATTTAAAAAAAGTGAAATAAACCTAAAAGATGGTAAACAGTTAGCGGCTAAAGTTTTTGAATATATTTTAGAATCTGGAGCAAAACAGAGGTTAGAAGGATTATCCACAGCTTCAGCGCAAAAAACAGCAGAGGGCACTGCAATGTGGGAACAGTTTGTGTTTTTATTAGATAAATTTGTAGATTTTTGCGAAAGATTTAGCGTTAGTTCTTATAAATTAAATCTTACACTGCTTAATATGTTTTTTGAAGATGCCGGCTTTGAATTTGCGCAACAAGGTTTGGATCAAGTACTTGTTAGTTCGGCAGAAAAGGCCAGACCGTTTAACCCCAAGGCAGTGTTTATAGTAGGTGCTAACTCTTGTAACTTCCCTAAATTTGAAGAGCAGAATGATATCTTTAACTGGGCGGAACAAAATAAATTTAAAAATTTAGCATTTAACCGTTTGTTTAATGTTTGTTCAAGCAAGAACAATGATTTTGCAGACCCAAAAGCAAATATTGCAAATGACGAGAAGCTGATTTTTTATAACAGCATAACAGCTGCTAGAGATATGGTTTTTGTTTCGTTTGTTAAAAATAGCATTACCGGAGCAAAGCTTAATCCTTCTGTTTTTGTTGAGAAGTTGCAAGGCATGTTTGAGGGTTTAAAATATCAGGAAGCGGAAGCTCTTATTAAAGATGAAGATCTTATCTGCAATAAACAAACTGCAATGGAAGCGTTAGGCGAATGCTATGGTACAAATATAGAATTAGAATCAGCACTACTTGAACTTTTAGCAACAGATGAAAATTTTGGACAAATTAACTCTCGGTTAACACTTAAACATGTACCTAATGCTCAGCGGTTTAAAATAGCAGAAAGTGAACTTTTGAGGGAACTAAAATCAAAAAAATGGAAAATTTCACCTACTGATTTAGAAAATTTTACAATATGCCGCTTTAAATATTTTTGCCGAGATGTTTTAAATTTAAATATAGAAAAAGAGCTTAAAATTCAGAAGAAAGATATTGGTTCAATTTTGCATTTTGTAATTTATTTTGTGTTTAAAAAGTATTATAAAAACAATATTAATTTAACGGGAAAAATTGATTTTTTAGATTTATTTAACGCAAAAAAACATCTTATTTTCGATTCAGAAAAAACAGAAGAGTTTGAAAAGTTAGTAAAGCTAGCAATAAACAATTATTTTAAAAACACAATCGGGCGGTTATTTAACAAAACCGCACACGAAGAATATATTAGCGCTCAAATTGAAAATATAGCTCTCACTGTGTTATATAATGTAGTAGAAGAGCTAAAACATAGCGATTTTTTGCCTTGTGTGTTTGAGGCAAAATCAAATGAAGACTATAAATATAAAGATTTTGATATAACTTTAGAGGGCAAAATAGACCGAGTAGATTTATTACAAATAAATAAAGAACTTTGGGTTAGAGTTATAGATTATAAATCTGGCAAAAAAAGGTTCGGCTTAGTAGATATTTACAATGGTTTATATTACCAAGTTTTGTTTTATATGAAGTTGCTTTTAAATTTAAAAACGCAAGTTAACATGTTACCGGCAGGGGCACTTTATATGCCAATTAAAAATGAACTGCTGGCACAAGAGGTAGGTGAATTTGCCGAAGCGGAGCAAATTTTTAAGGCACCTAAAATGTATGGTGTGGTTATAGATAACCAAGAAATTTTAAAACATATGGAAGAAAACTTGAGCGGTAAAATAATTCCGGCGGCACTAAATAAAAGTGGCGAATTTAAAAGCTCATCTAGTGTGTTTACAATAAAGCAGTTTAATTTGGTGTTTAATTATATAGAAAAACTTATAAAAAAACATTTTGATTTTATAGAAGACGGTGATTTTAAACCGATCCCTTTAAAGTTTAATGATTACGATGTTTGCAAAACCTGTGAATATCGCAGTATATGCGGTTTTGAAGAAGATGATGAAAAAAGAGTAAAAGAATATATTTCAGAAGAAGAATTTTGGAGTGCTTTAATGGTGGAGTGAAGGAAAGAGAGTTTATGAACGAAAACGATGAATTGTTAAAAGAATCGGTAGCCAAAAGCAATTTAACGGCAGTAGAACAAACTAATATGCCAAGTGCTATTTTAAATTCAGAACAGGGCCTTTTAGATTTTGAAGTGGAGCAGCGTAAAAAAGCGGGTTTAGTTAACAAAACAAGAGATTTTACAGAAAGAAAGATCAGCCATATTATAATGAAGAATGTATTTTCTTTGTTTAATATTCTGCATGTTACAATTGCTGCTGGCCTGCTTTATGTTGGGTCTTATAAAAACACCCTCTTTTTAGGTGTGGTTTTTTGTAATATGATAATTGGCATAGTGCAAGAGATAAGAGCGAAAAGAATATTAGATAAACTTTTAATTGTAAACCAACAGAACGAAGTGGTAGTAAGAAATGGAAAACTTATCTCAGTTTCTTCTAAAGAACTAGTGCAAGATGATATTATAATCTTACGGGCAGGCAGCCATGTTTCTGCAGATTGTGTTATAAAATACGGCAAGGTAGAAGTTAACGAGGCCATGATAACCGGGGAATCTGATTGCGTTACCAAAAGTGAAGGCGAACAATTGCTTTCGGGCAGTTTTATCACATCAGATACCTGCTATGCCAAGGTGCAGAATGTTGGTGAAGAAAGCTATATTAACAAGCTTACAAAAAAAGCCCGGCAATATAAAAAATACAATTCAGAGATGATAGATGCTATAAGGTTAGTTATAAAATGGATTAGTTTTATTATAATACCGTTATGCGGCCTGCTATTCTGGCGGCAGTTTTCTATCAATTCAGATCTTAAGCTAGCAGTAGAACGAACATCCGCAGCAATGCTTTCTATGATTCCAGAAGGTTTAGTGCTGCTTACCAGTGTGGCTTTAACAGTGGGAGCTTTAAAGCTTGCCCGCGAAAAAGTGTTAGTTCAAGAACTTTATGGCTTAGAAAATCTTGCTAAAATTGGCGTGGTGTGTATGGATAAAACCGGCACAATTACGCAGAACAAGTTAAAAATAGAAGAAATAAAACCATGTAGTGCTCAATTTGCGCAAGAAGATATAAATGTTATTTTAGCAAGCATGGTAAGTGAACTAAACGATGTTTCGAACAAAACGTTTAATGTGCTAAAAGATTATACAGAAGAGAATGGGATAGAACCGCTTAAAGAACCGGCAACAAATGTAGTAAAATTTTCATCGGCAAGAAAATGGAGCGGAGTTGAATTTAAACACAAAGAAAGCTTTGTGCTAGGAGCACCAGAGGTTATTTTTAAAAGCAGATATAGTGAGTTTAAAACACAGATTAAAGAAGCCATTGCAGATGGCAATAGAGTGGTTTTGCTTGCACATACTCATCAGAAATTAGAAGAAATGGATTTTGAAAAGGTAATTACACCTGTTGCTTTGCTGGTGTTAAGTGATTTAATTAGAGAAAAAGCGCGCAATGTAATTTCTCTTTTGCAAGAACGGGATGCGCAGATAAAGATACTTTCTGGTGATAATCCTTTGGCGGTTTCTAAAATGGCAAAAAAAGTTGGAGTTTTAGAGCACGAAAACTATATAGATGCATCTACATTAAAAAGTGAAGAGGAGTTAAGAGAAGCGGCTTTTAAATATGCAATTTTTGGCCGGGTTTCTCCTGATCAAAAGCAAGAACTGGTTAATATTTTAAAAGAAAAAACCACAGTGGCAATGATTGGCGACGGAATTAACGATGTTTTAGCGCTTAAGCATGCAGATTGCAGCATTGCCTTGGGGAGCGGAAGCTCTGCGGCAAGACAGGTGGCGCAAATTGTATTGATGAACGATGATTTTAATATGATTTCGAATATTATTTTTGAAGGTCAGCGGATAATAAATAATATTCAGCGTTCTGGCTCTATGTTTTTGGGCAAAACGTTTTTTGCAATATTACTCGCTGTTATTTTACTATTTTGGGCACAAAATTACCCATTAGAGCCAATTCAACTAACACTGATCAATGCCTTTACAGTAGGTTTGCCGTCGTTTGTTTTGAGTTTCGAAAAAAGCAGAGGGTTAGCAAAAGGTGGATTTTTAAAGAATATTATAGTTAGATCTTTGCCGAGTGCAATGGTTATGGTGCTAGATATTATTATAGTAAATATAATTGGCAATGTTGTAGGTTTAACAAACAAAGAGATATCTACACTGAGTGCATTTTGCGTAGCTTTGGTGAATTTGCTATTGCTGTATTATATTTCACTACCATTAGATAAATTAAGAAAAAGACTGTGGCTTGCTATGATTGTGGCATTTTTAGTGTGTGCAATAGGTTTTAGGGTAACTTTTGAATTTGAGTATAGTTTTAAGATATTTGCTATTTTAATACCACTTTGTATAGCAACTTATAGATTATTTAATTTTATGCATAAAGTTACAGATAAAATTTCAAAAAGAAAAATGAGAAAGAATTAACAGAAAAATGAATTATTATTCCTAAAAAGATTTTATATTTTTGTATTGTAGAATTTATATTTTTTAATGAACTTTTAGTGAACTTTAAAAGTTCGATTAAAACCCCAAAAAGGAACCATGGATCAGATATTAGCGCAAAAATATGTGCAAAATGCCATAGTGCATAAATCATAAAAACAAAAAGAGCAAATGTAATATAATTACTAATAGGCTGGCAATATGCGAAATTTTTTTAATTGAGTTAGAAAAAAATCACGAATAAGCCTCTTGACTTTTTGCGAAAAAAAGTAGAAAATGTATCTAGAGTATTAAATTTAAATAAATTATTATGTTTTTTAAAATTAAGGGGGACTTTCAAGATGCTCACAAAGATTAAAAAAAGAGACGGAAAACAGGTTCCGTTTATGAGAGATAAAATAACTTGGGCTATTTTTAAAGCTGCAAGTAATGTTGGAGGAGACGATTGGGAGTTAGCCTCTAAATTATGTGACAAAGTTATTGAACTGGCAGAGGAAGAATATCCGGATTCAATTGCAGAGGTTGAAGGAGTCCAAGATATTGTAGAAAAAGTGCTTATTAAAAACGGGCACGCCAAAACCGCAAAAGCATTTATTCTTTATCGTGAAAAGCGTAAAACAATTAGAGAAAACAACGCTTTAGTGGATGCTACAGCAGATATGTTTACGCAATATTTAGACGATGAAAGCTGGGAAATTAAAGAAAACTCTAATATGCAAAAATCAATAAATGGTATGAATAACTATATTAGAGAAGCCTTTACCAAACAATATTGGCTGAATGAAGTTTATTCGGCAGATATTAGAGAAGCTCATAATTCCGGTGATATTCATATTCACGATTTAGGATTTTTTGGTGCATATTGTGCCGGCTGGGATCTTTTGCAACTCTTAACAAACGGGTTTGGCGGTGTTAACGGCAAAGTTGAATCAAAGCCGGCAAGGCATCTGCGTTCATTTTTGGGCCAGGTTGTAAATTCAACTTTTGTAACTCAAGGCGAAACTGCTGGTGCTCAGGCTTGGTCTTCGTTCGATACTTATTGCGCACCGTTTATAAGATACGACCACATGGGTTATGAAGCAGTGAAACAAGCCTTGCAAGAGTTTATTTTTAACTTAAATGTGCCCACAAGAGTAGGGTTCCAATGTCCGTTTTCTAATATAACATTAGATGTAGTGGTGCCTCCTACACTCAAAGACCGCCATGTTATTTGGGGTGGCCAGATAATGGACGACACATATGGTGACTTTCAGGAAGAAATGAATATGTTTAACATGGCTTTTTGCGATGTTATGATAGCAGGGGATTCTAAAGGACGTGTGTTTACATTCCCAATTCCAACAATTAATGTTACAAGGAATTTTGATTGGGACAGCCAAGTTGTTAATAAATTAATGGAGATAACTTGCAAATACGGTATTCCTTATTTTTCAAACTACATAAATTCAGATCTTTCCCCAGAAGATGCACTTTCTATGTGCTGCAGATTAAGGCTCAACACAAAAGAGCTACGCAAGCGTGGCGGTGGGCTATTTGGCTCTAACCCGTTAACCGGGTCAATTGGTGTGGTAACAATTAATCTGCCAAGGGCGGCATTTTTATCTAAAACAAAAACAGAATATAAAGAACGTATTGCTCGCTTAATAAACATAGCAAAATCTAGTTTAGAGATGAAGCGCAAGATTGTTGAAGAGCAAACAAAAAGAGGGCTTTATCCATATTCTGCAAATTATTTAAAGGGGCTTTATGACCGCACAGGGCAGTATTGGTTCAACCACTTTAACACAATAGGCTTGGTTGGAATGAACGAAGCTTGCGAAAACTTTTTAGGTTTGGGGCACGATTTAACTACCAAGGAAGGTCAAGAGTTTGCAATAGAAACTCTGAGCTTTATGCGCGAAAAGATAAAAATATTACAAGAAGAAACAGGGCATTACTATAATTTAGAGGCAACTCCGGCAGAGGCAACAAGTTACCGTTTGGCGAAGAAAGATGTTGAAAAATATCCAAATATTATTACTGCGGGTGATGAAGTGCCATATTACACAAATTCGTCGCAATTGCCGGTTGGGTTTACAGATGATATATTTGAAACTTTAGAGCTTCAAGATGATCTGCAGAGCATGTATACAGGTGGAACGGTGCTGCACTTCTATTTGGGTGAAAGTATTCAGGATATAGAAATTGCAAAAACATTGATTAAAAAGATATTTACTAACTATAAGCTACCATATATTTCATTAACGCCAACGTTTTCCGTCTGCCCGGATCATGGCTACATCTCTGGTGAACATTTTAAATGCCCAGATTGTGGCAAAGAGACAGAAGTTTGGAGCCGTGTTGTTGGATATTTAAGGCCGGTTCAGAATTACAACAAGGGCAAATATGCGGAATATATGGATCGTAAGAAGTATAAAATTAAATGTGACAAGCAAAAAGACAAAGATGAAGTAATTGCGTAAGTAAATTAGAATAAGCGTAAAAACCCTGCAAAGCAGGGTTTTTTAGTTAACAGTTTAATAAAAAAATATAAAAAGGTAGAGTTTGAAATTTTATAAATTTAGATATAAGTATTCTCCCGTGAAGCGATGGATAATTAATTTACTAAAATTCAAAAAATACAAAAAAAGTGAGGTTTGTGGCTTTGTTAAAACATTTTTTTAATTTTGTTCCACGTGGAACAAATGTTAATAATTTTTTTGTGCGTAATTTAGGAGGGAATTTTGATGAATAAATGGCAGAAAATAGTTGATGAATTTACAAGACAAAATTTAACAATTAGCACAGTTGAATCTTGCACGGGCGGGTTTTTGGCAGGTGAGATTACAAAAATACCGGGGGCTTCTAAAGTTTTTTTTGGCGGTCTTGTAACATATTCAAACGAACTAAAAAGCAGACTGCTTAATATAGACGTGGAAATTATAAATAAATATACCGCTGTAAGCCCAAAAGTTGCAACGCTGATGGCAGAGCATGGCCGCAAATTGATGCAAACCGATTTTTGCATTGCAGTAACCGGCTATGCAGGGCCTTGGGCGCCAGAGGTTGCTTTGGTGGGACAGGTATTTATTGCAATTTCTAAAGAGGGTACAACAAAAGTGTGGGATTTAGTGAAAATGGGCAGTTTACAAGAGTTAAGCCGAGATGAAATTAGATTGAAAACTATTAGTATTGCAGCAGATTTTGTATCAGATTTTTACAATTAGCAACCATATTTTATGGGGAATTAACCAAAAAATCATGTTGTTTATGAAACGAGATCGTCTAAGAAATTTCAGTTGAATGCACAGTTAGTTTGTATAAATAAGGCAAATAGATCAATAAAAACAAAAGAATACACAACAAAAACTGATAGATAATTAGCAAAAACAACAAAAATTTCCTGCATTATCGTGAATGGTGGAATATCTGACGGTTTGACAAATTGGAAATTTTTTTATATAATATAAGCGTTGTGACTATGAGATAGTTATGACACGATGAGTAAAACTCATTTATTGGCATATCTGTTTTCGGTTAGATTTTTTGCGAAAACAATTTTAAAGTTGCTTTTGGCAAAAAAACAAAGGGGGCATTTATATTTTAAAAAAGCAGATGAGTTTGTTTGCATTACTTATTTGTAGCTTTACTTTATTTGTAATCTGCCAAACAAAAACTTTTGCTTATAAAAGGGATGCAAAATCTTTTGTTATGAGCATGGATGAGTATACAGATTGGCGCATAAAAAATGACCAAACATATGCGCAAGGCTCGATGCAAACGGTAACCATAAACATAGATGGAGAAGAATATACAAAAACTTTCCATGGAGATAAAGTTAAAGACGCTATATATCTTTTTGGAATAGACCTTGAAGATACCGACGAAGTTAATTTAGATGTAGAAAAGCCACTAGAAGATAGTGACACAATTATTATTACCAGCAAAGAGGGTAATGGGGAAAAAAGTTTTATTCATTTTACACCACTTTTGCCGGATGGGAAAAAACGTATAATATTCACGAATGGTGGTCCAAATCCTCAAAGGAAGATTTATGACTTTGATGAAAATATTTCTATTGATATAGATTTTTTAAAAAAACTTGTTGAAACAGAAGGGTTAAAGGATTATAGACGTATTTGGGTCTATGTTGGAAAGCTAGGCACACCGCTTTCTGCACTAACCAAAGGCTTTGAAGATGTGGAATTAGATTCGAATAACAAACCTAAAAAATATTTAAAGAAGTTAGACAACATGAATTCAGTAGCCTATTCTGCAAATAATAGGAGGACTAGAGTTAGTTGGGATAACAGAACCACAATACCAGGCTATGTTGCAGTGGATCCAGATAAAATTCCTTATGGAACCAAACTATTTATTGTAAGTGAAGATGGAAGTTTTGTTTATGGCAATGCAATAGCGGCAGATACAGGCAAAGGGCTTAAAGCTGGAACGTGTGACTTTGATCTGATCATAGATAGTTATGAAGAATCATGTTGGTTTGGAAGAAAATACTTAGAAGCATATATTGTTGGTTAAAGTAAATGTATTGAATTTAAGAAGATAGATTTTGCCATAAGGTTAGCACTTTTTAGAAAGTGCTAACCTTTATTTTTTGCTGGTAAAAATTATGTTTTTGAAATTCTTGCAGAAAAATTTTTTGTCGAACTCAAAAGAGTTCGACAAAAAACGACACCGAGAGTGGGTAGTATTGAAATTAGCGCTTGGGGACTATATTTTTAACGAAAACGGAAACAAAATATAGCTTGCCAGAAAAAAAGAAGTATTATAAAAATTAATTTATATGTTTACTACGAAAGAAGGTGAAAAGAGTGGAAAATATGTTTGTACAAGAAAGTGTTGCGGTTGAAATGGGTTCCTGCAAAGGAGGCAGTCGCTGGACAAAATGTGATGGTGCATGTGGTGTAGCATGTACGGCTACTTGTAGTGGTGGTTGTGGAGCTGTCTGCGCAGATAATTGTGTAGGATTTGGTCAAGCTATGTTTTAAGTTAATGCTTTAAACATAATGAAATTGATTTACGCTGTTACATATTGTGCTTAACGTTTATTGTTATTTTATAAAAATGAGAGCCCAACACACTTTGAGGCATTATTGCTTTATTTTTTTATTATATTAAGACTATAATTTTAAAATAATATGCAATAAAATAATGCTAATTTACTTATTTTTTGGGGTTTGCATTCCATATGTTTTTATGGTATAATTTTTTTAATATTGAAAATTATATAATAGTTAGAATTAGAGGTGGAGTGTTAATTGAAGCTAGGGATAGTAGGGCTACCTAACGTTGGCAAGAGCACATTGTTTAATGCAATAACCAATGCAGGGGCGCAAAGTGCAAACTACCCGTTTTGCACAATAGAGCCAAATATTGGTGTTGTGAGTGTGCCAGACAAGCGGTTGGATGTGCTTTGTGATATGTATAAAGCTCAAAATTTAGTGCGTGCAACCATTGAATTTTTAGATATTGCGGGCTTGGTTAAAGGGGCATCGCAAGGGGAAGGTTTAGGCAATAAGTTTTTATCTCACATAAGAGAAGTGGATGCAGTAGTTCATGTTGTGCGGTGTTTTGTAGATGATGATATTATCCACGTTAACGGTCAGGTCTCACCCGAAGATGATATTAATATAATTAATTTAGAGCTAGTGCTTTCTGATATTGAACTGCTAGAGAAGCGAATAGAAAAAACAGAAAAGCTTGTAAGAGCAGATAAAAAATATCAAAAAGAGATGAATTTTTTAAAAAAATTAAAAATGTTTTTAGAGGAAGGCAATTTAGCGCGCAATTATTTAGGAACAGAAGAAGAGCTAAAACTTCTTAAGAGCTTACCGTTGCTTTCTAACAAACCGGTTATTTATGCAGCAAATCTTTCTGAAAACGACTTTAAAAATGGTAATTGGCAGAATGAATATTTAAAACAAGTAAATGATATTGCAGCAAAAGAAGGGTCTACAGTAGTGCCAATCTCTGCAAGGTTAGAAGAAGAACTGGCAGAACTTTGCTACGAAGAAAAACAGGAATTTTTGCACGATCTAGGTCTTATGAAATCGGGAGTAGATGCGTTAATTAAAGCGGGCTACTCTTTGTTGGGGCTGATTTCTTTTTTAACTGCAGGGCCTAAAGAAGTGCGAGCCTGGCCGATTAAAAAAGGGGCGTGTGCAAAAGAAGCAGCTGGCAAAATTCATTCTGATATTGAACGAGGTTTTATTAAGGCAGAGATTGTGAGCTATGAAGATTTAGTAAATTGCGGTGGGTTTAATGCAGCAAAAGAAGCAGGTTTGGTTAGAGCAGAAGGCAAAGAATATATTATGTGTGATGGCGATGTTGCTCTGTTCCGGTTTAATGTTTAGTTTAAAGGGCGAAGTTTAATGGCATTTGTTTCTATTAGAAGTGTTAAAATAAAAAAAACAGCAGTGCTTGCTCCGATGGCAGGAATTACAAATTCTACTTTTAGATTAACCTGCAAAGAATTTGGAGCGGCTTTGGTTGTAAGTGAAATGATAAGTGCCAAGGCAGTTTGTTTTAAAGATAAAAAAACTAAAACACTATTTAAATTTAGCAAAGATGAACGCCCGATTTCAATCCAGATTTTTGGCTATAACCCTTATGATATGAGTGAAGCGGCAAAAATAATAGAAGAATATGCACGGCCAGATATTATAGATATTAACATGGGCTGCCCTGCACCTAAGATTGCAGGTAATTTTAGCGGTTGCTCTTTAATGAAGGAGCCTGTGTTAGTGAGCAAAATAATAGAAGCGGTCTGCAAGGCGGTACAAGTACCGGTTACAGTTAAAATTAGAAAGGGCTGGAACAGAGCTTCTGTTAACGCGGTAGAGATAGCAAAAATTGTACAAGAATCGGGTGCAGCTGCTATAACTGTTCACGGCCGCACGAAAGAAGAGCAATTTTCGGGTAAAGTTGATCTTAATATAATAAAGCAGGTTAAAAATAGTGTAAAAATTCCAGTTATAGGTAACGGAGACATTACATGTGGCAAAGAGGCAGAAGAGATGTACCAAAAAACAGGTTGTGACCTTGTTATGGTAGGCAGAGGCGCGTTGGGCAAACCTTGGGTATTTAAGGAGATAGATAGTTATCTTTTAAACAAAAAAGAGGATATAGCCCCAACTTGGCATGAAATTACGAAAATTATGCTAAAACATGGGCAAATGTTGTGCATAGAATGTGGCGAATTAAATGGAATGAAGCAGATGCGCAAACATGTTATGTGGTATACTAAAAAACTGGAAGGTGGAGCAAAGATTAGAAAGAAAGCAACCGAGTTAAAGACATTGTTGCAGTTAAAAGATTTAACAGATGAGATATTGAATATAACTGGTGCGTAACTAAAAGTGGTTAAAAAATACTATTATTAATAGATTTGAAAGGTAGTATTGTAAGATATGAAAAAGATTTGTGGGATTAGTTTATCGGACGATATTTTATTTGGTAAGTGTGTGTATTTTGAACAGAATACATTAAGTAACTACTTTACGTTGACAAAAGATATTGAAATAGAGAAAAATAAACCGCAAGAAGCAACAAAAGATACCAAGAATCAATTAAAAAAGATATATGAAGATTATTGGTAAAGCAAATGCAATGATTTTTGAATCACATGAAACTATTTTAGACGATGAAGAGCTTATAAAAAAGATAAAAGATATAATTAAAGAATTAAAATGTAATGCAGAATATGCAATTTTTAAAGCAGCAGAATATTTTTCTAACATGCTAAAAAATGTAGAAGATGAATATATTCAAGTAAGAGCAAATGATGTGAAGGAGATCTGTTTGCTGCTGGTTGAAAATATGCATAGCAAAGGAAATAACCATAAACTTTTAGCAAAAAGCAGAAATAGCTTGCTTAGAAACCAGGGTTTAATTGTGACGGTACCTTCTGTTTTTGTTTCAGATGTTATTGCCTTCTTTAAATTAGGAGTGAAAGGATTTATTACACAAAATGGCTGCGAAATGTCACATTCATCTATTTTAGCACAATCTTTAGGTTTAGGTTTGGTGGCACTGGTAGGAACAGGCTGCAATTTAGAGTGGTTAATTAATAAAGAGCTGCTCATTTCAGGACCAGAGGCTGCAGCTTTTGTTGAACCAGAGGAACGAACCGTAAAGTTTTATTTAAAGCAGCAACAAGAATATTATATTCTAAAGCAGCGGCAGAAAAGTATTGCAGCAGAAGAGAAAAATTTAACAAAAGATGACGTTGAAATAAAGTTGATGGCAAATATTAATTCTGTTAACGATATAAAAGAAGCAAATAAAAATGGTGCACAAGGAGTAGGGCTTTTTAGAAGTGAATATTTATTTATAAATGGAGTTTTGCTGCCGACAGAAGATGAGCAGTTTGAAGTGTATAAACAATTATTGCTTTGTAACAAAGGCAAACCGGTGGTTATTAGAACACTGGATATTGGTTTTGATAAAATTCCAGATTATTATAAGAATATGTTTCCTAAAACACCCTCTGCCTTTGGAATTAGAGGAATATGCTTTTGTTTGCAGCATATTGATATTTTTACCAAACAATTGCGCGCGCTTTTAAGAGCGAGTGTTTATGGCAGGTTAAGAATAATGTTACCTATGATTAGCTTTTTAGATGAAGTAACAGCAACTAAAGAGCTTATTGCAAAAATAAAGCAGGAGTTTATTAAGGCTGATATTCTTTTTGGCAAAGATATAAAATTAGGAGTTATGGTAGAAACTCCGGCAGCGGTTATGATTGTGCCAGAATTAGCTAACCATGTTGATTTTTTTAGCATAGGCACTAACGATCTGCTGCAATTTACTTTTGCAATGAATAAAGATTCTGAGAATATGCAAAATGAAATGGCAAACAATAATGCAGTAATTAGAATGATAAAATTAGTGACAAGTGCGGCAAATAAAAAGAAAATTTCGGTGAGTGTGTGCGGCGCATGTGCAGGGTATATTAATTTTTTAGGTAGTTTAGTTTAGTTGGTTTAGGGGTTAGCAGTTTATCAGTAACGCCAAGGCAAATTTTTGGTATTAAAGAAAAATTAAAAGAAATTATATCCACAGAGGAGTTAAAGAAGATCGATAATAAAATAAATGCTTTTTCGGAAGGATAAAATATTAATGAGATTGTTTATATATAAAAGATTTGGGTATATATTTGTGGATTTGCAAAAATTAGCGCAAGCTTTGTTGCTGCCACTTGTGTTTGTGCAGATGATAATTATATTAGAATGGCTGGGTATGTATGTTGAATCAATTGGTTTATTTGCTTGGCGGTTAGAGGTGTATGTGCCTGTTATTTTTGCAGTGGGTGTTGCAATTGGAGTTTCGGAGCATAAAGATAGTTTAACTGGATTTTGCGCAGTTATTTTTTGTTTTGCTAGTATGTCGATAGTCTCAAGAAATAACTTTACAATGCAGAGTTTTTATGGTATGTTTTGCGGGGTTTGTATGGCTAAAGTTTATGATGGTTTAAAAGATGTGCGCATGCCGAAACGTTTTTTATTTTTAAAAAAAGAACATCTAATAGTTTTAATGACTATTATAATGAGTTTGGTTACTAATTTTTTAATACTGCCAGTTGTGCTTTATTTCGATCAGTTTGGAGCTACGGTGTGGGATTTAATAAATGGCAGGTATGAAGTTGCGGCTATGATTAATGGTTTTTGCAATAGATTATTAATACCACTAGGATTGCATCATCTGTTGTATGGCTTTGTATCGTTTCAGTTAGGGAGATATAATGAAGTTCAAGGTGAAGTTTTACGGTATACAAAAGGAGATAAAACAGCAGGCTTTATTATGTCGGGGTTTTACCCGGTTTCTATATCTGGATTATCGGCTGCAGCCTTGGCTATTTTTTGCAGATTACCAAAAGATGAAAGGCAAAAATATAAAGGAACATTTTTTACAACAACTTTAGCCACGTTAGTAACTGGAGTTACAGAACCAATTGAATATTTGTTCGTTTTCACCTCACCAGTTTTATATTTAATACACGCTGGTTTGGCGGGGTTATCATGCTTTATATCTGCGGCAGCTTACGGTAAGAATTATTTATAGTTATTTTCCGGGGCTTTTTAGTTATTTTATAAACTATGCTTCTGGAGAAAATACTCAATATATATTTTATATTGGTGCAGGTTTGTTTGCGGTTTATTTTATAATTTTTTGTTGTGCAATAAAGTTTTTTCATGTTCCAGTTAACAAATATCTTGGCGTTAACCGTAGAGCAACTTCTAAAAGAAACGAACAAGCTCGGATTAATTATATTGCCAGGAGTTATATAGAAGCTTTGGGAGGAAAAGAGAATATCTTAAAACTATTTGCATGCACAACGCGGCTAAGAATTGTTGTAAATAATGCTAAACTAGTTAGCCAAGAGCAGATAAGAGAAACAGGCGCTTTGGGAGTTAGTAAAATAGGAAATAGTTATGTTCAAATTGTTGTAGGTATGGGAGTAGATGATATATATGGGGAAATAGCATCAATATGCAATAAGGCATAAGAAAGAAGTGAAACTTAGTGCATTTGTTTTTTTAAAATAATTTTACAGTTTATTCTCCAATCTGTGGCGAAGTAGTTTCGTTAGATGACGTTAACGATAGTGTTTTTAAAAACCGAATGCTTGGCAACGGTGTGGCAGCAAAGCCAACGAGTGGCAAAGTTTATGCTCCGTTTAACGGTAAAGTTTTTCATATAGCGGACACCTTGCATTCGGTAATAATGAGGTCAAAACATAAGCTAACGTTTATGATTACATATGGGAGTAGATACAGTTTATTTGAAAGGAGAGGTTTTTAAGTGCTTTGTGGCAGAAAATCAACAGGTAAAACGCGGCGATTTAATCTTTGAGATGGATTTGCAAAAGATTATTGAACGCGGGAAACAAACAGTGACTCCGGTTATTATTATGGATAAAAAAATAAACAAGCTATTTATAACAGATAAAAAAGTTGTTACACAAGACGATAAACTATTTGATATAGAATTATAGAACAAGAAGGAGCAAAAATGAAAAAAAATTTATTCACATCAGAATCTGTTACAGAGGGACATCCAGATAAAATATGCGATCAAATTTCCGATGCAGTGCTAGATGAAATATTAAAGAACGATCCAAAGGGCAGAGTAGCATGCGAAACCGTTGCTACAACAGGTTTAATTTTAGTGATGGGTGAAATTAGCACAACAAGTTATGTTGACGTTCCGAAGATTGTTAGGAGAACGTTAAAAGAGATTGGTTACACAAGTAAATTAGGCGGTTTCGATTGTGATAGCTGCGCTGTTATTACAACAATAGATGAACAGTCTAGCGATATTGCAATGGGAGTTGATAATTCAGCTGAATCTAAAGTAGATGGCGAACTAACAGAAGGAGTTACAGGAGCAGGTGACCAGGGTATGATGTTTGGCTTTGCCTGCAACGAAACAAAAGAGCTTATGCCAATGCCGATTTCACTGGCACATGCTATAACTAAACGGCTAGCTAAGGTGCGCAAAGAAGGCATTTTGCCATATTTAGAGCCAGATGGCAAGGCACAGGTTACGGTAGCATACGAAGATGGCGTTCCAGCGTATGTGGATACAATAGTGGTTTCGGCACAGCATGCACCAGAGGTTTTGCAGGCGCAAATAAAGCAAGATATTATAGAAAATGTAATAAATGTAGCGGTGCCTAATAAATTACTTACAAGTAAAACTAAATATTACATAAACCCAACTGGCCGGTTTGTAATCGGCGGTCCGCAGGGGGATAGCGGCTTAACAGGTAGAAAAATAATTGTGGATACTTATGGCGGTTATTCCAGGC
>JBJEZM010000042.1:0-3904 GCA_051887395.1 Oscillospiraceae bacterium
ATTTTAGTAAAGAGTCATACAATACACTAATAACATGCAATAACCCAAAAATACAAACAATAGCTGAAAAAAACTTAAAAATAAACCAAGCATCTAATACTAAATACGATTATGCTTTTTTAAAATCAGAAGATACCTGCAAGTTTTTAAATAAAAGTGGTAATTGTTTAATTAAAGATTCACTAGGTGAAAAATATTTAGGGTTCCCTTGCGCATCGTACCCCAAAGCTTATATTAATATGTGTGGGGAACTAGATACATGTGCGTTATCGTCTTGCCAGCAAATGCTTAAAAAAATGTTAAATCAAGAGTCTGGTATAAAATTTACAAAAGTTCAACGTAATTTGAGTAAAAATAATCCTGGGCAAAAATATACAGATATATATAATAAATACACTTCGTTTATTCCTGAACTTAAACATATGGCAATAAATTTATTACAAAATAGAAATTTTACTATACAAAAAAGGTTGCTACTCATGGCAACATTTTATAACCACTTAGATAAGCTGTTTGAGGTAAAAGACCCTAAATGTACAGAGTTTGTGAAGCTTTATAGCAGCAAATTGAGTGATGAGGAATATATAAGCATTTTTAAAAATTTCAAATCTAGTTTTAAAGAACAGTTAGTTTTGTGTTATTTACTATTCGAAACAATGCTAAGGTCAAATTATAATGATGAAGTGGATCACCTGCTTGATTTTATTGCAGAACTTGCAGATGGTGTTGACGTTAAAGATATGCAAGAGATCACAAAAAAGTATAAAACAGCTTATAAAAATTACTATATACCTTTTGAAGAGCAATATGGTTATATGATAGAAAATATTTTGGTTAATGAATGTTTTAGCAGTGGAATCCCTTTTCTTTATTTTAATAGCATGAGCGATTCAGTATTGTTTTTAACAGTTTATTTTTCTATGTTAAGAGCTTTAATCTGTATGAATGCCATAAAAAAACAGTCAAAGCCTACACCAGATGAAGTATTTACTTTAATTTATGCAATAGCAAAGAGGTTTGAGCCAACCGAACATTATTACGAAAAGGGCTATAACGGCATATTAACTAAAGTAAAATTAATACTTGTTTTCGAAATTCTAAAAAATTTCAAGTTAAAACCAGTAAGCCTAATTAACGGCTTGCTAGGCGAATGTAAAGAAGATGGAGAGCCAACGAACATAATTAAAGAATGAAGATGAGAAAAAATGATACTGCAGAATTTTTTAAATTCATATAAAAATAAGAAGATAGCATTTATAGGTGTTGGTGTTAGCCACATGCAAGCAATTTTAAAATTTGCGCAACTTGGAGCAAAAGTGCAGGCTTTGGATAAAAAACCTGTGGTTGCAGACTTAGTGCAGAATTTTGAAAAATTAGGAGTAGAGTTAAGAACAGGTACGGACTATTTAGAAGATTTAGATGCAGATTTATATTTTCGTACTCCTGGCCTGCCTTTTAAAAGCAAAATAATTCAAAGAATTAGAGCGGCAAATAAAATTGTTACAAGTGAACTGGAGCTATTTTTCAAATTATGCCCATGCCAAACAATTGGAATTACAGGCAGTGATGGTAAAACAACAACGACTACAATAATTTATAAAATTCTCAAACAGGCAGGTAGAACGGTTCATTTAGGTGGTAATATTGGCAAACCACTTTTGCTGTATGTAGATGATATGAATAAAGAAGATATAGTTGTGGTTGAACTATCTAGCTTTCAATTAGAATCTATGCGAATAAGTCCAGATATTGCTGTTATTACGAACTTAACACCAAATCATCTTAATGTGCATAAAACAATGCAAAATTATGTTGATGCTAAAAAAAATATAATTGCGCATCAAGATGCATTTTCCAAAGCGGTACTAAACCAAAAAGATGAATATACACATTATTTTTCGCAAATAGCGCGGGGGCAAGTTGTTACTTTTGGGCTTAACCAGGCAATGGTTTATGTTAAAGAGGGAGTTTTGTATAATTCTAAAAATCAGGCAATTATAACAGTTGATGAAACAAAACTGCGAGGCTCTCATAATATAGAGAATTATTTAGCTGCAATTGCGGCAACAGAAGATATTGTAGAGCCAGAAGATATAGCAACGGTTGCTAAAGAGTTTAATGGAGTTGAGCATAGAATAGAATTTTGTGAAGAAATTAACGGAGTGAAGTTTTTTAACGATTCTATTGCAACAACACCAAATAGAGCAATAGTAGGCATTTCTGTGTTCAAAGAACCAATTGTGCTAATTGCTGGCGGGTCAGATAAAGGGCTACCGTTTGATGAACTAGGTGATGAAATTGCAAAAAAAGTTAAATGTGTAGTACTTCTAGGTACAACAGCAAACAGCATTAAACATGCAATCACAGAATCTAAATATTTTAACAAAAATAAAACTAAAATAGAATTAGTAACCACAATAAAAGATGCAGTTGAGGCCGCTACAAGAAATGCCAAGAGCGGAGATGTAGTCTTACTTGCACCAGCCTGCGCTAGTTTTGATATGTTTAATAATTTTGAAGAAAGAGGCAAAGCATTTAAATTTGAAGTGCAGAACATAAAAAATGGGGGAAGATAAAATGAAACGGGAATCAACAAAAAATATTGGCTTAGCATTATTGTTAAATATAGCTTTTTTTGTAGTAGAAATTATTGGCGGAATTTTAACAAATAGTATATCAATTATATCAGATGCTATTCATGACTGTGGTGATACAGTAGCACTTGGAGCATCTTGGATACTCGAAAAGATATCAGAAAGGCGCCCTAACGAAAAATATACATATGGTTATATGCGATTTTCTTTTTTGGGAGCTTTAATTAACTCTTTAATTTTGTTAACGAGCTGTATTGTAATTTTTTATGAAACATTACCCAGATTTTATTCACCGCAAGAAGTTGATAAAAACGGCATGTTAATTTTATCGATTTTTGGTATTTTGTTTAAGGGCTTGGGAGTTTACAAAACAGCAAAAGGGACGGGCATCAGTGAACGTGCAGTAAGCTTACATTTGTTAAGTGATGTAATGGTCTGGGTGGCAACACTTGCTGTAAGTTTTTTAATAAAAATATTTAATGTAAACATGTTAGATCCGCTGCTCTCGTTGGGAATTGTAGTATTTATCCTAGTAAATGTCGTTAAAAATTTAAAGCTAATTTTTGAAGTATTGTTAGAGAGAGCACCCAAAGATGTTGATGTAGCTGAACTAAAGAATGACCTTTTAAAGAACAGTAAAATAATAAATATTCATCATATACACATGTGGTTAGCAGATGGAATCAACACGTATTCAACAATACATGTTGTTGTGTGCGATAGCTTAAATGAGTTAGAACTTTCAGAGATAAAGAAATTTGTGCGCAATGTAATGCTAGATTACAATATTGGTCATGTTACTATGGAGATAGAATTTGAATGTGAAAGATGCAAAGAAGATAATTGTGAATTTGAAATGCGTGGCTATTTAAATATAAATAAAACTCACCACCACTGTCATCATTAATTTTTTATTGACAAAACCAACTCAAAAATGTTATTATTTCAAATGGAATTTGCGTAAAACGAGGCGAATATTATGAAGTTAGATGCAAGAAAAATAAAAATATTTGCAGGAACAGCAGGGAAACTAATAGCTGAAGATATAGCAAAGGGTTTAGAGCTTAATTTAAGTAATGCAAAAATTTCTAATTTTGCAGACGGTGAAATTAATATCTCACTTTTAGAGCCGGTTAAAGATTGCGATGTCTTTTTAGTTCAATCCACATGTTCACCAGTCAACAATAATTTAATGGAATTGCTTATCATGATTGATGCGTGTAAAAGGGCGTCAGCAAAAAATATCGTAGCAATCATCCCATATTTTGGTTATGCCCGGCAAGATAGAAAAGCAGGGCTATATGATCCAA
>JBJEZM010000043.1:0-3904 GCA_051887395.1 Oscillospiraceae bacterium
AGCAGATGGCAGAACAATAAGATCTACCTCTGGCGACTTTAACTTAACAGGCAACGACGGTATATTCCAGAATGCAGAATTTCTTAGAAAAGCGTTTAATTCGAATGTAGTTGACGGAATCGAAATTATTAGCGGTGAAAAGATTCCGATGGATGAAGTAGCCTGGACTACAACAAATACAAATACAACTGCAGCGGCCAGCAAAACTACCAGTTCTAAAAGTTTGTTTACCACAAGCTTTAACAGTGCAGGAGAAAGTGGAAAATCTGGTTTTAGAATTAACGGTGAAAGTTTAAAAAGAGCAGCCGGCTCTAAAAAAACTGGCACAATGTCTGCTGCAGAAGCAAAAAAAGTGTATGCTTGGCTGCAAAAGTGAGAAAAAGGAAACGGAAAGATAAATTTAGATACCGATATGATAGAAACAAGTGCTCTTTTAACCAAAGCTATAAAGAAAAACAAAAAACTTTTTGGCAACGGTGAAGATATTCAGATTATAACTTTTGGTAAAGTGCAAAAGAAGTTGCCATTTACGCTGGATGTTTATGGTGGGGTAGACTTGATCTCTAAAAAGCTCAAAATTGATTTGCCATGTTCGGTGTATAAAATCAACAGGTAAACTGAAAAGTTAGTAAAGAATATGGGTGTATACACAAAGGACGATGGTGTTGTAACGTTTAATATTGGCAATACTATGCAATATGCCTATGTGATTGAAGAGAGCCCATTGGTTGTTGAGAGGGCAGAAGGAAAGTATAAGATATTAAGTGACAGTGGCTTTAAAATGACTTTAGCAGATTTAAATGAAAAAACCAAAGGCACAGTAAAGCTTCAACAGCAACAGCTAAAGGCGAATTGTTATTGCAGGTTGAAAAGCAAGATGCAACGAAGTAGAAAAATGGATCTAAAGCTTTGAATGCAAAGACAAATATTGTTTTAGATACCGGCGATCTTGGCACTTTGGGCTGCACTACAACAATTTACTTAGAAACAGGAATGAAAAAGAAAAGTATTACAGTTTGGGGCTTAAATTCTAAAGGTAAAGTTGTAAAATTAGGCAAAGCAAAAATTGATGCAAATGGTATTATAAAAATTACAGCAAAGGCTGTTACCTTAAACAAGATGGGCAAATCAAAAGTAGCAAAATAGAATTGTAAACAAAAAACATCGGAGTTAAGATTAACTCCGATGTTTTTATAAGTATTATTAAAAAAAGTCCCAGTTTTAACAGGGCTTTTTTATTTTTAGTTTATGTTTTCTTCGGTTTTGATTGCGGTGTTTAATGCTATTTTTACCATATTTTCTGTGTTATTTTGCCGTTGCTCTGAATTTAAACTTGCACCAGTTGCAGGAATATCGGAAATAGTACAGATACAAAGTGCACTTTTTTTAGCTTGAGCAGCATTTAAATAAAGCCCTGCCGCCTCCATTTCTACCGCTAAAACGCCGAACGATTGCCACCTTTGTAATGTTTCTGTGTTTTCGGAATAGAACATAGATGAAGATAGTAAGTTACCAACTTTGAATCTGAAATCTAACTCTTTTGTAATCTTAACAGCGTTAGAAACCAAATTGTATGATGCAATTGGGGCAAAAATACCATCTATACCGAGCAGGTGCGAATAGTTTAAATCTGTGCAAGCACCTGAACCGATAACTATATCAAAAAGTTGAAGATCTGGGTCTATAGCGCCGGCTGTGCCAATTCTAATTATATTTTGCACATTATAAAAGTTATAAAGCTCGTATGAATATATACAGATTGATGGAATGCCCATACCACTAGCCATTACAGAAATTTTATGACCTTTATAATAGCCAACATAGCCTAAAATGCCCCTTACTTTGTTAATTAATTTCACATTTTCTAAAAAATTTTCTGCTATGAATTTAGCGCGCAACGGGTCACCAGGCATTAAAACAGTTGGTGATAAATCGTTTTTATTGGCGTTGATGTGCGGGGTAGGGGTAGACACTAATTATCCTCCTCTTTTACATTACAAAAATTTAATAAACAAAATTAAGGGGCTTTAAGGAGTTAATCCGACTAGCCCACTAAAAATTAATTTGCAGAATCTACTTTTACAACCTCTTTACCATTATAATAGCCACAATTTTTGCAAATCCTGTGCGGTAATTTAAATTCTTTGCATTGTGGGCATTTTACAAGGTTTAGAGGTAATAACTTCCAAACATTTGATCTTCTTTTATTCTTTCTTGCTTTAGATACTTTCCTTTTTGGCACTGCCATGTTTATACAACTCCTTAATTGTTTTAGTCTTAATATCAGTTAAATATAAATGCTTAATTATTATAGACGTTTATTGTAAAAAAGTCAACCCCTTAAGACGTTATTGTTGAACCGGTATAATTTGGTGATTTTCTATAGAAAATATTCTGGTTGCAATGTTTTTAGCAAAATCCATATCGTGTGTTATAATTATCATTGTCATGTTTTCTTGCCCTAAAACATTGATTAAATTTTGCACTTCGTTTTTCATAAAAGGATCTAAAGCTGATGTTGGTTCATCGAACAGCATTACTTCAGGCGACATAGCAAGTGCTCTGAGGATTGCTACCCTCTGTTGTTGCCCGCCGGAAAGCTTAGAAGGGTAATATTCAGCTTTGTCTAACAGACCAAATTGTTCTAGCAGACTGCGGGCTTCATATCTTGCTTGTGTTGGATCTTTGGCAAGCAGCTTTATTGGTGCTAATGTTATGTTGTCTAGTACAGAAAAATTAGGAAATAAATTGAACTGTTGGAACACCATACACATCTTTTGGCGCACTTTATGAATATCACAATATGGATCTAAAATATTTTGCCCCATAAAATATATATCGCCTGCGGTAGGAATTTCTAGCAAATTAAGGCATCTTAAAAGAGTGCTTTTGCCAGAACCTGATGGGCCAGAAATTACAATTCTTTCTCCTTGAGCTATATCTAGATTTATATCTTTCAGAATGGGCATGTTATAAAACGTTTTAAACAAATGCTTTACGGATATGATGTTTTGCATGTTTTTAACCCCCAGAATGTTGATTTAGCAACTTCTTTTGGAATCTATTTAAAAATAAAGATACAATAGACACAATAATTAGGTAAATTACAGCTACAACAAAATAAATCAAAGGTAAAAATGTACGAGATATTATAACACGAGCAGCATGGGTTAGATCTATTATGGCTATATTACCTAGAATTGCTGTTTCTTTTAACAAAGAGCTGAATTCATTGATGAGAGATGGTAAAGAATTTTTAATTGCCTGGGGGATTATTATCAATTTTAAAGTTTGTGAACTGCTAAACCCTAAAGATATTCCAGCTTCGTATTGACCAATATCAACTCCTAAGATGCCAGAACGTATTATTTCGGCAACGTAGGCACTTGAATTTAATCCAAAAGCAAAAATGCCAATTATGATATCGTGGCATTTTAAATGGGCAAAAATTACATTCCGTATAATTAAAAGCTGCACCAAAACTGGTGTACCACGCAAAATATAAACAAAAAAAATTGCACAACTGTTTAAAATACGAAATCTTTTGCTAAAATGATAACTTGATCTTATTAAAGCAATTAAAGTACCTAAAACAAAACCAAAAACTAGTGCACCCAAAGTTACTACCAAAGTATTAAAAAGCCCATGTAGAATTAACATATAACGTTGCTCAGTAATAAAACTAGAATACAAATGCTCTAAAAAATTTTCCATAATTTCCTTTCTTCATCTTATCTATTCATAACGTAATTTATATATAAGAATAAAAAAGCAGTTAACTTGTCTTTTTAATTATCTTCATAAAATGAATGTAACGTGCCATTGCACTTTATTTCTGTAATTATATTATCTATTATATTAATAAATTCCTGAGACATGTTTTTATTATAAGCAAAAACATATT
>JBJEZM010000044.1:0-3721 GCA_051887395.1 Oscillospiraceae bacterium
TTCTAAACTTCCGGCATGGTTGGCAGACATTTCAGCAATAAAATAAACACCATGTTTAATTTTTTCTTTTAAATTCAAAAAAATCAACTCATTTCTAATTTAAAATTCTAATTCTAACTGCTTGTCACTTTTAAGAGATTTCTTCAAACCTTCAAAACGATCTATATGAGCATTTAATTGTTCAAGCTCAGGATTTTCTTTCAAAAATTTTAAAACATCTGCCGTATTAAAATAATCTGCTCGGTTTAGACCTGCAAAATGTTTATATACTTCTAAAATCAATTGGTAATCTTCCAGATGATCTAACGTTAAACGTTTGTGCTCAACACCTTCAAAATTAAATGCAAGTTTTTTTATATTATAATCTTCCGGATGATTTTTAACATATAAAGTAACATGCTCACGCTCAGAGCTAAGACGAGCTTTTTTCCAAATTTGCTTTAGGACATCAAAACTAATAACTTCAGCATCCAACCCAACAGGGAAGGAAGTACTATCAGTGCAAGCGTAATCTGTTTTTTCATCTACCAATTCAATCAAATCGTCTATATACTTACAATCAATTAATGGGCAATCAGCAGTGATTCGTATTACATATTTTGGCAAGAAGAGTTTTGCCGCTTGAAAATACCGATCCAAAACATCCAATTCAGAGCCAACAAACACACGAATACCACAACTTGCACAGAGTTCTATCAAAGGTAGATTATTACGCTCTATAGATGTTGCAACAATAACATCATCAATTTTTTCACTAGCTTTAACACGCGCAAAAACACGCTCAATTACGGTTTTACCAACCAAATCTTTCAAGACCTTGCCAGGTAACCTAGAAGAACCACAATGTGCTTGAATTATTGCCAAGTATTTCATTTTCTTTACCTCCAATATTAAATCGCGTAAATTTCAATTACAAAAAACTTGCCTTTAAGCTACAAATAGCCAAAGACAAGTTTAAACCAGGAAACTAATATGTAATATTACAAATTAGATTTAGCTTTTTTAGTGAGTTCTGTAAACGCTTTTGGGTCAGCAATAGCAATTTCCGAAAGCATTTTACGATTAAGTTCAATATCAGCTTTTTTTAAACCATTTATAAAGGTAGAATAATTAATATCATTAAGTCTGCAAGCGGCGGAGATACGTACAATCCACAGTTTTCTAAAATCGCGCTTTCTGTTTTTACGCCCAATATAAGCATATTGCCCAGATTTCATAACAGCTTGTTTTGCGGTTCTAAACTGTTTACTTTTTGCACCATAAAAACCTTTTGCCAGCTTCAAAACTTTTTTTCTTCTTTTGTGGGCCATAATACCGCCCTTAACTCTTGCCATAATATTTGTCCTCCTAAATTAAATTCTTACAAACGATCAAAAGTTACTTGTATGGTATTAAAAGCGAGATAGCTTTTACGTTAGTTTTATCGGCATACGTAGCTTTTCTCAAACGTCTTTTACGGTGCCTAGATTTTTTTGTTAAAATATGAGACCGATTTGCCGTTGACCTTTTAACATGATTGTTTTTGGTAAATTTAAAACGCTTACTAGCACTTTTGTTAGTTTTCAATTTAAATTTTGCCATACTAAAATCTCCTTTAAATTTTTTATTTACTGTTTTTTGCTGTTAAAAACATCAGCATATTTCTACTATCTAACCTAGGAGTTTTTTCAATTGCTCCAAATTCAGCACAAGCATCTGCAAATTTCTGTAAGAGATCTTCACCCAACTTAGTATGCATCATTTCACGACCTCTAAACCTTAAAACTACTTTCACCTTGTTACCAGCTTGCAAGAACCGCTTAGCATGATTAACTTTAGTTTCCAAGTCATTTTCTCCAATTCCCATAGAGAGCCGAATTTCTTTAATTTCTATAACTTTTTGCTTTTTCTTGGCTTCTCGTTCTTTTTTACGCATTTCAAAACAATACTTACCATAATCCATAATGCGGCAAACAGGTGGCTGAGCATTGGGCACAATTTTAACTAGATCTAAATTCATTTTAGCAGCTAAACTTTGAGCTTCCTCAATACCCATAATACATTCGCCAAGATCTTTTACTCCAACTACTCTAACCTCACTGTCTTTGATCTCTTCATTGATCTGCAGTTCTCTTGCGCTAATAGCAAAACACCTCCAAGGAATTTAATTAAAAAAACAAAAAAGAAGAACGTAAGTTAAGTTTACACTTAAGTTCACGCTCAATAAAATAAATGCTTTAACTTATCTATACATTTAATCTAAAAAGCTGAACCTGTTCACAAAGGCAAAACCCCGCACAACAGGTGAGAACTTAACGGTTTCTCTTTTAGCCGTTTCATATGATATCACATTCTAATTTAAATGTCAAGTATCGAATTACAGTTGATGGTTCAAACGTCAGATGATATACTAAATATTACAGCTAAACTTAAATTTAGAGGTGTTCTTTTTGGCAAACAGACTACAATTACTTTATAAAAAAGCAAAAAATCTTCCGACATTGCCAGGCGTTTATATCATGCGGGACCAACAAAAAAATATAATATATATTGGTAAAGCAAAAATTTTACGTAATAGAGTATCTAGTTACTTTTCTGCTGCTCAAAAACATTCAGCCAAAATAGAGAGAATGATTGAACTGGTAGAAGACTTTGATTTTATTGTAACGAACAGTGAGTTTGAGGCGCTAATCTTGGAGTGCAGTTTAATTAAACAGAATCAACCTAAATATAACACAATGTTGCGCGACGATAAAGGTTATTCATTTATAGAGATTCAGCAATCCAAAACTTCATGGAATCAGATCCTGGCAGTAAAGAATAAAAAAGAAGATGAAAATTTATATATCGGCCCATTCATTTCCAGAGCAGCGGTATCATCCCTTGTAGAAAGTGTAAACTTGGCATTTAAACTACCAACCTGTAAAAGGCAGCTGCTAAAAACAAAATATTCACGTCCATGCCTTAACTACTATATTGAACGCTGCTCGGCGCCATGTGCTCGTAAAATTAGCGAAGCAGAATATGAGGAACGGTTAAAGAATGCACAAAAAACAATAAAAAACGGTAAAAAGCAAATTATTGCAGAGATGAGTAAGGATATGGCAATAGCGGCGGAACAACTTAACTTTGAGAAGGCAGCAGCACTCAGAGATACAATAAAGTTGCTTGAAAAAATGAAAGATGAACAGCATGTTGTACTCAATACAAAAATCAACTGCGATGCATTTGCATTTTTCACTCAAAAAGAGAAAACATATACTTCAATGATCAAATTTGAATCGGGCAAACTCACTCAAAGCCGTAATATGATCGTCAACGGAGAATTTGACGAACAAACAGTTGGGAATATGTTAGTTCAATATTATTCGTTTAAGCATCTGCCAACGGAATATATTGTACTAAATAAAATCTTCGAAGATTTGCCTTTAGTGCTTAAATTTCTAGCACAAAAAAATCCGCAGTTTAAAGGTACTGTGATTGTTGAGAGTAAAAAAATATATACACAAAAGGGAGAGAAAAAGCTAAGCACAATAAAAAATTGGCTATCAATTTATAACCTGGCACTCCAAAATGCGAAACAGGGAGCATTAAAAAAGAGTGTGAATGCAGTTGGTGCAACACAAAAACTGCAGAATTTACTGAAATTAAGTAACGAACCCAAACTGATAGAGATTTTTGACATTTCCAATTTTTCAGATTCTGTTATTGTGGGTTCAATGGTCACGTTTAAAGATGGTGA
>JBJEZM010000045.1:0-3666 GCA_051887395.1 Oscillospiraceae bacterium
GCATTAACTTGTGTGCTGAAATCTGATCATCGATAGCAAATTCCAAACCCTGGCACACACTTGCGGCCCCATTAATTGTTACACTCATTGCTGTTGAAGCTAACATTACTGACATGCATTTTTTTAAATACATTTTTCATATTTCCTTTATTGTTTTTTGTAATTTATGCTCAATTAATGTGGCTCTTAAGTTTTGTATTTGTTAGTGTTGTTACGCAAATAGGCCGGCAAAGTTTAACTAACATTCACCAGCTTCTTTAATCTCATTCTGTTTTATTTAAATTTAAACAATTACATGCGGTTCAATCGCCTTTGATTTTATCTCCTCTCGGAGTTTTTTTGTAAATTCCTCTAATACCATGCTTTGTTGTTTTTCTGTTTTGCGAACGCGTACCGTGATTTTTTGCTCGTTTAATTCGCTATTTCCTACTATTATGCTATATGGTATTTTATTTTGAATTGAATTGCGAAGTTTTTTGCCGAATTTTTCGTTGCTGGTATCGACTTTTGTACGTATATCTACTGACGCTAATTTTTCTTTAATCTGCTCGGCGTATCCAACGTGTTTTTCTGAAATTGGCAGAATCGCAACCTGTGTTGGGCAAAGCCATGTTGGGAAGTTTGCCGCAAAATGTTCAGTTAAAACGCCAATAAAGCGTTCTATACTGCCGAATACCACACGGTGAATCATTACTGGCACGCCTTTTGTGCCATCTGGTTTGACGTATTCTAGCTCGAACCGCTGAGGCATTAAAAAATCTAGCTGGATTGTGCCACATTGCCAAACTCTACCGATTGAATCGCGAAGGTGAAAATCTATTTTGGGGCCGTAAAATGCCCCGTCGCCTTCATTGATCTCATAGTTTAAATTGTTTAATGTTAATGCCTCTTTTAAGCCGTTTGTTGCAGCTGCCCATTGTTCGTCTGTGCCCATTGAATCTTTGGGGCGGGTTGAAAGTTCTATGTTATATTCAAAGCCGAAAATCTGATAAATACTATCTATTAATTTTATTACCCCCGTTAGTTCATCTGTTATTTGGTCTTGCGCTACATAGATATGTGCATCGTCTTGTGTGAGGCAACACACCCGCATTAAACCGTGCAAGTTGCCAGAATTTTCGTGCCTATGCACTATGCCCATCTCTGCAAGGCGCAGCGGCAGTTCGCGGTATGAACGAGGACGCATTTTATACACCAAGATGGAGCCCGGGCAGTTCATTGGTTTTAGTGCATATGTTTTTTCATCTATCTGTGAAAAGTACATGTTATCTTTATAGTGATCCCAATGGCCGGAGCGATGCCACAATTCCTCATTTAACATGATTGGGGTTTTTATCTCGCAATAGCCATTTTTAACATGCTCTTTACGCCAAAAACTTTCTAGCTCATTCCTGAGTATCATACCGTTTGGCAAAAAGAACGGGAAACCTGGACCTTCATCCGTTAAAGTATAAAGTTCGAGCTCTGCACCTAGTTTTCTATGGTCACGTTTCTTTGCCTCTTCTAGCTGATGCAGATATTCATCTAGCTCTTCTTGAGATTCAAATGCTGTGCCGTAAATTCGCTGCAGCATTTTATTATTTTCGTCTCCGCGCCAATATGCACCCGCAACTGACATTAACTTAAACGCTTTAACGCAGCCCGTGCTTTGAACGTGTGGACCCGCGCACAAGTCTGTGAAATCACCTTGTGTGTAGATATAAATGCTTTCATCTTCGGGCAAGTTCTCTATTAGTTCTATTTTATAGGGTTGATCTTTCATTAGATCTAATGCTTCTTGCCTGGAAATTACATTCTTGATAAATTTATAATCTTTTGCTATGATTTTGCGCATTTCATTTTCTATTGCAGAAAAATCGTCTGCAGAAAGTTTATGCGCCATATCGAGATCGTAGTAAAAGCCTGTGCTTACTGCTGGCCCAATTGCAAATTTAACATCTGGAAATAATGTTTTTATTGCCTGTGCCATGATATGCGATGCTGAATGCCGGATGGCTGATATTTGTTCATTGTTCATAATTATTACTCCTTCTGTAATCATTATCGAAGAGAAACCAAAATAAAACTATCTCTATTCTTTTGCGAACAGCCACAATTCATTTTACCCCACCGAGTGGCGGGGTCTGCCAATATTCTTGATAATAATCATATTTACCTTCTGCCATAAGATTTTTTTCTATTAGTTCCACGTCTTGTGTTGACCACCTTTTTAAATGATGATAGCTTTTCATCACTTGTTTGTTTGAATTTGTTGAGCATGTCTTCGAATCTTGCCGCAGCAGACTGATTGTTTTGTTCTTTGAACTGTGTTTGTTTATTCTGTTTTATGTTATCAATGCTATCTGCATTATTAGTTTGCTCTTTATTAAATAAACTTTTAGTTGCTGCTCTTTGCGGTTTTTGTGCACGCTTAATAGAAAAGTTAAGCTTATCTTTTTGGCTCGCTAGCAAAACCACTTTAATTTTATCGCCTAGTTTTAAAACGTCTTCTACTTTGTTGATATACTCATAAGCAATTTCGGAAATGTGCACCATTCCGAATCTGCCATCTGCTAATTTTATAAATGCTCCGTATGGGGTAATTTTAGTTACCTCTCCTTCTAATATCTCTTGGCTGGGCTCGTTCAAAACAAATCCTCCTTAATATTTGCCAATTAACTGTTTCCTTATTATGAATTCCCTGAAGTATCTACGAAAATGTGCTCTTCTGGATAAACATAGTTAAACAATTCCCTTGCCTTTTGCTCTATATACTCTTTATTAAAGCCTTGCAAAGATTGTTTGAAAAGTTTTTGGTTCGTTTGTTGCTGCTTTTCGTTTTTTTCGGTTACTTTTTCAAGTTCCGCTGCTTTTTGAACTTTTTCGTGTGTAAGTTTTATTATATTAAAAATATTCGCAAGTGCAAAACAAAAAAATAATAATGTTAAAAGCACCTTTAGGTTAGGGCGGCTTTTTTTATGCATATTATATTCCTCTTTTCTTAATAAAATATATATAAACATAAAATTTCCGTTGTTATTTTATGATAGCACATCTTTTATATTTCTGCAAGCCTGTTTATTTGTTTTTGCTCCATTTTTAAGTGTGTTCTACATTATTGCAATTTCTCTAATAATTCTACTCTCTTTTTATTAAATTCCTCTCGAGTAATTAAATTTTGTTGATGCAATGAGTCTAACTTTTTAAGCTTTGTTTCAACATCCCTATTGGAACACTTTTTTGCGAACGTTAAAATAATCCATGATCGTTACTACCGCAATTACCGTCTTCCAGTCTTCCGGAAGAGTCCACGCTATTCCAATTGTTAGGATAATTGTTAGAAACATATTGGATATACTTTGCTGTTCATAAATTAACCTCCCTAAAATATTTACAACCAAAATATTAGTCTTCTAGTACAAAATTTATGAGTCTGCCTTTTACATAGATCTCTTTTTTGATTTGTGCCGTGTTTAAAATTTGTTCTATATTATCTATTTTCTTTGCCTCTACTAATGCTTCCTCTTGTGTAGAGTCCGCTGGGATCTCTATTCTTGCTTTGATTTTTCCGTTTATTTGCACTGCTATCTCAACGGTTTCTTCTTTACATAGAGCCTCATTAAATTGAGGCCAAGTTTGTTTACATGCCAAACCTTCAAACTTTTGAATACTCCAGATTTCTTCTGC
>JBJEZM010000046.1:0-3644 GCA_051887395.1 Oscillospiraceae bacterium
TATGATTTTTTGTATTAGTTCCCGCTTTGCTTTTAAATTGTTTTTAAAAGTTAATACAAGCTCCAAACTTAAATTATGCGCATTCATTTTTCCTACCTCTTTCTGCATTTAAAACATCTTGTAATGCTGCAATAGCCACCTCAATTTGGCTGTTGTTCGGTTCACAGGTAGTTATTCTTTGAAGCCACATGCCCGGAGCCATAAGGAATTTAAATATAAAATTATTATTCTTGCCTGCTACTCTAATTATCTCGTAGCTAATGCCCACAACCAGCGGGGTTAAACACATTTTGAATATTAAACGCCGTGCAGAATTGCTCCAGCTAAGTGGAATGGCCACTAACACACTAATTAATAATGTTATAAATATAAAATTAGTACCACAGCGCAAATGAAACCGTGACGCTGTTTTAACCTCTGCAACTGTAAGCTCTTTGCCAGATTCATAGCAGTTGATGGTTTTATGTTCTGCTCCATGATACATAAAAACCTCTTTAACGTCTTTGATTTTAGAAATAAAAAACATACATGCTATTAATATTACGAGTTTAATTAATGTTTCTAGCAAAAGTTTAAGCCATTTCTCTTGGTTTTTAAGCCAAGAAGACGATAGCATTTGCGGGAGCCAAACAAAAAATATAATTGTTAAAAACACACCAAAGCAAGCTCCTAAAACAGCCGCAATTTTACCTTCTTTTTTTGCATCGTTCTGCTCTTCCTCTGTATAAAATTCTGTTTTTGTGGCAGAAATTGTTATGTATTTTAAACCATCTACAAACATTTGAATGAAATTCACCACACCACGAACTATTGGCAGCTTTAAAAAAACTTTATTGCTATTTTTATTGTTAAACCGTTCAATATCTATTTGACCATCTTTTAACCTGCAGGCAAGCGTCGTAAACTTTTGACTGCGCATAATTATCCCATTTATTACTGCTTGGCCTCCAACTTTTATTGTTTGTAACAAACTCAAACTATCACCTTCATAATTTATTATTCATTGCCTTGCAACGGTTCTAAAATGGGCAGCATAATTTCTACACTGGTGCCTTGGTTTTCTACGCTTTCTACATGCAACTGCCCTCTATGTAATCTAACTATTTCATCTGCTACGGCAAGCCCAATGCCAGAACCTCGTTTAGTGTAATTTGCCTTAAAGAATTTCGTCTTTACTTTATCTAAATCTTCCTCTTTAATTCCACAGCCGTTATCTGAAATTTTAATCACTATATATTGTTGCTCTAAAAACGTTTTAAAAAAAGCCAATACATCTATTATCCCGCCAGTTTCTGTATATTTTAAAGCATTATCTATAACATTGATTAAAACTTGCTTTATTCTACTTTGGTCAACAGAAATTATTGCTTGTTGATCAAAACCATTCCAATTTAAACTTTTACCCTCTCGTTTGGCTTTATCTCCAAACATTAAAACTACATCCGCAATAATCGCTATAATGTCTAAATTTTCACAGTTAATTGTTGAACCCATTCTTTGAAAACGCGAGAAATCTAGAAGTTCTTCAACCATGGCAGAAAGGCGATCTGCCTCTGAAACAATTATATTTAACCCTTTTTGAGCAATTTCTTCGTTATTAGATGAAAATTCTAATGTTTCTGCCCAACCTTTAATTGCCGTTAATGGTGTGCGCAATTCGTGTGAAATTGATGAAATGAACTCATTCTTCATTCTCTCATTTTCGCCGAGTTCTTCTGCCATATTATTTATAGCATCGCAAAGCTCTCCTACTTCATCGTTAGAGCGTTTTATGACTCTGGTTTTAAAATCTCCTTTTGCTATCTTATTCGTTGTGCGGCTAATTGTCCAGATTGTATTGACAATAGAGTTTGTAAAATACGTGTTTGATATTACAACAAATATTAAAATAGCTATCATTATTGTTATTAAAACTACCATAAGTAATTTTATCTCTGCATTTATAGCATCTATAAGCACCATAATAACCAATTTAAAATCAGTGTTTTTTATTTTGTGGTTAAACTGCATAATGCTTTGTGAACCTAAACTGCCAATAGAAACTGTATCTTCTGTTCCCGTTTTTAAATTTTGTGTTTTATTATACCGATAAAGCACTTCAAAACCGCTGGATGTTGTTACGGTATTATCTTCGTTATCTAGCAAAATCAATTCCATCTTTTGGCTTTCGGAAAAATGATGGACTAAATCTATCAACTGGTTTTTATACTCCTCTTGTGAACTATATTCCAGCTGCTCAGACATCGTGTCTAATACCGAAATCTGCGAAAACACAACATGCATTACACCGTTATAAAAAAAACCTTTAATGTATATTATGCAAAACATTAATATTGCAACTAGCACAATTGTAGTGGACACTAAGCTATTAACTAACCCTTTACGAGTTATTTTTGCCATAGACATTCAGCATCACCTCTACACAATTTTACTCGCCATCCCATCTATATCCTATTCCCCAAACAGTTGAAATGTATTTAGGGTTAGATGCTTCATCTTCTATCTTCATACGTAAACGCCTTATGTTAACGTCTACCGCCTTCTCTTCAATTTTAACATTTGGCCAGATTGTTTTTAAAATTTGTGCACGGCTAAATGCAGCACCTTTATTACTTAAAAACATAACCATTAAAGTATATTCAGTAAGAGTTAGTTCTATTTCTACATCTCCTTTTTGTAGTGTCTTCTTTTTTGTATCTAATATAAATGGAGATGATATCAATTTTGTTTCTTCTATTTTAGTTTTTTGTGATGTTACAATTCTACGAAATAATGCATCTACCCTAGCAAGAAGCTCCGATGGACTAAATGGCTTAACAATATAATCATCCGCACCCATCATTAAACCACTCACTTTATCTATCTCTTGCGATTTTGCAGAAAGTATAATTACGCCAATATCTTTATCACAATTTCTGATATATTTACACACTTCTATTCCATCTTTTTTGGGCATCATTAAATCTAAAACCACAAGATTTAAATCATCTTTTTTTGCATTATACACATCAATTGCTTCTTGACCGTCTGCAACAGATATTACATCGTACCCAGCTCTTGTTAAGTTAATAGCTATAAATTCTCTTATGGCCGACTCATCTTCTGCTATTAAAATGTGCTTCATAGTTCTTCCTTTCTGTTGTTTAACTTAAATACAACTTAAGATTTTTTATATGCGTTATAACAATAATTAAAACTACTGCTAAAATATATAAAAAATCCCAATTTATGCTATTATTTATTAGTGCAACAACAAAATAAGACGGTAGTAAACTTAGTGCAGCACACACAGAACTAACACCAACTATTCTAATTTTTATAAATACCAAAACAAAAACTGCCAATGCTATAGATATTAAAAGAGGGTGTAACATTAGCAAGCAGCCCATTGCTGTTGCAACCGCTTTGCCTCCTTTAAAACAAAAAAATACTGGCAAACAATGCCCTAACACCACAGCTAAAAAACATAGATGTTTAATATGCATACTATATGGCAATTTAAAATAAGCTATAGCTGCCTGTGCCATAATTATTGCTAGCATACCTTTTAAAATATCTAAAATTAAAACAATTGTACCTGTTTGTATATTATAATTTCTAAATACATTGGTAGCTCCCGCGTTCCTACTGCCCCAATTCCTAAC
>JBJEZM010000047.1:0-3557 GCA_051887395.1 Oscillospiraceae bacterium
TAGCAGGAACAGATGGATATAAAAGCGGCACAGCAACGGGACATTTTGATATTAAACACGCGGTTTACAGCACATTAAACGGCAATTCTAAAGTTGTAACTAGTGCGGGTGGCGAAGCCGGGTATAGATATAACACAACCACAGGGAAGCCCGAATTTTACTGCAAGCCAAAACCAGGGTATAAATTAGGAGGAATAACAATCGAAGCAGATGACACGAAGTATGTGAGATTTGAAAAAGTGTAGAGCAAAAAAGAGCCAACGGGGTAACAACCGTTGGCTCTTTTTGTAATAGCGATAGAGATTGATTAAATTGCTTGTTCGGATTCTAAACGTTTTGCCTGGATGAACATGAGTTGTGCGCGAGCCTGAGAAACTTCGTCTTGAAGGTTGATTTTTTTCCAAACTATGGAAAAGTCGGATTCAAAATCATGTAGTCTTAACCACAATTTTATTTATTATAATAGGGGATGAAATTCGGCGATAGCCTTGAATCTCGCTAATTAAAATTTCACATTGCTGTTTGCTCATGCGTTCTGTAGTAAACCAGTTAAGGTCTAATAAATGGAGGAATGCTTAATTTAGCCACAATCTGTTCAAGATTTGGCGCACTGGGGCTGAGGTATCTATTGCATTATTATTTGCACCAATAACTTTAATTTCCATATCACCGATTGCTACAAAGTCGCGAATGTTACCATCGCGTGGAGTTTGCATTGTTTTTCCCACTGAGTTGTTATATTTTGTGCTATCTTTTGCACGGAATCGATTTCTACATTGGGGTCTGGTTTGTAATTAACGGCAAACCTAACATTGCCAATTCTATCGAAATTTGAACCAATTGCAGTATAGATTTTATTAGGATATTATCAACTAACTGCAGGCCTTTAATTAGTGAATTACCATTTACCTCTCCGGCTGATGGGTTTAGTGCCGAAAATAATAATAGTTGTGGGCATTTTATTTTTTTGAAGTGATAGTGAGTTTGTGTTTAACCAGAATTTAGAACAATTTCACCTATAGCATTACCATATGTTAGTAAACTATCTAGGTAACAGGTTATAAAATTATTTATGCCATTGCCTATAATTATTACATTATCTAAAAAATTATTGACCTGCTTAGAGATAATAGGATTTGAAGTATCGATTTTAAAACCACCGATTAATCTAATGATTTTACTTATTGCTGCATCTACAATAGGAATAGAATCCCTAATTGTTTTATAGTTTTTTAAGTCCAGTTGAGTTATACTGTCTGCTTATATATCTGCAAAAACGGAAGGGTTTGAAGGGCTAGTTTGGGTGCAGATTTGTGTAGCGGCTTTGGGTTTGTTTTTAGCTTTTTGAAAGATTTTCATATTCATATTTTGATTCTCCTTTATAATATGTTAAAAGCTTTGACAAAAATATATGAATGTGAAAATTTAGTTGCAATAATTCAAGCAACTTTGTATATTATTAAAGTGGTGTTATTTGTGAACAGATGGTTAATTAATTTTGCACATTGTTGAGGAAGAGTTGTTCAATAAAATTACGGTAGTGTAAAGAAAATAAATTATCCTAGGCTTATAAGCCTAGGATAATTTATTTTCTTTGTATTACTTTTTAATTTAACGATTAGTTTTACTTTTTGCCGGATTTTTTTGTCATGCTGTTAGCTACTTTTTTTCGGCTTTCGCCATCTCATGGATGTAATGTGTTCTGCCACCAACGGACGGGTTAGGTGAACTTTGTAATTTTTTAATAATTTTTTTCTTCTTCTACCATTTTTAAAGCATATTCAGTTCTTTAGCACTATCACCATTTATTGAAAATAATTCTTCTGGTGTAAGAGTAGAAAACCCCACATTGTTCATTTATTATCATCTCCTAAAAATATTTACTTAATATGAATTATACCATGGAAATGAACTATATTTTCTAAAAAAGAATTAAATTTATGTAAATAAGATAAAAATTGGGCATAAAATATAATTACATTTATTTTATATAATAAAGTTATAAAATTATAGAAAGCTAAAACAATATGAACAAAATTAGTGAAAAATATTTTATAAAATAAATAAAAACAATTTTAAAATGAAAAAAGATCAGATTAATAAAAAACTTTAAGAATAAAAACACGTAAAGTTTAGGAAGCTGATGGCAATTATACAATAAAAAGAATGTGTTAACAAATATAGAATTAAATTGCAACTTATTTATTTTTATGATATTATAATAAATAACTAATTTGCTATTTTTAAAATGTACTTTAACTTAACAAATTTTAAATAAAGGTGATTTCTAAAAGAGGGTAGGCAAATTGATTTCAAATTCTCCACAAAAAACTATAGAGATTGCAAAAACTATTGGACAAAGGTTAAAACAACCAGCAGTAATTACCTTAGAAGGTGAGCTGGGAGCTGGTAAAACATGCTTTACCAGAGGGTTAGTTATGGGTTTAGGATCAACCGAGTTAGTAACGAGCCCAACGTTTGCATTAGTGAATATATATAATGGTAGTGAATTTAAAATTTATCATTTTGATATGTATAGAATTAAATGCTTTTTTGATTTGGAATCTACAGGATTTTTTGACTTTTTATCGCAGCGGGCAATCTTAATAATCGAGTGGAGCAGTAACGTGTTAGAATATTTGCCGGAACAACGAATTGATATACAGATAGTGAAATTAAAAGATGAGAAGCGAGAGATCAAAGTTTATGGCTTGAATATTTAGGAGGCTTGTATGAAAATATTAGGCATAGAAACTGCCACAAGTACTACTTCGGTTGCATTGCAAGAGGAAGAAAAAACTTTAGGACAGATCACGACAAATACTACAATTGTTCACAGCAAAACTCTAATGCCGATGATTATATCTTTGCTTGATTTTACTAAAACTAGCATTAATTCTATTGATGTTTTTGCTGTTTCTTCTGGGCCAGGTTCGTTCACTGGGCTTAGAATTGGGTTGGCTGCTGCAAAAGGTTTTGCAGCAGCGGGAAGCAAACCGATGGCTGTTGTGCCAACGTTAGAGGCTTTAGCTTATAATGTTTGTTTTAATGATTATTTTAACAAACTTGTTTGTGCGATGTTAGATGCCAGATGTAATAATGTGTATGCAGGTATTTTTGAATATGATGAAACAGGCAAGCTTTTACGCAGATGGCAAGATAGAACAGTAAGTGTTAATGTTTTAAAAGAGGATTTAAGGAGATTATCAAATGAGTTGAGCAAACCAGTAATTTTAGTTGGGAATGCTGTGAATTTGGTTTGTTCTGATGATGGTATTTTTATATTAAAAGAAGACTTAATATTTCCATCAGCAGTTTCAGTTTGCAGGTTAGCTTTTGACAAAAAATATTGGTGCGCGGCAGAGGAGGCTATGCCAGAATATTTAAAACTACCGCAAATAGATGTTTCTAAAAAGATGCAAAGTAAAAAAACTGAAGAATTGCAAATATAAAAAACATTAAAGGAGGAAATAATAGTTTTGTTTATATCAGATCATCCGTTGATTAAGCATAAGCTTACTATTTTAAGAGATAAAAATACAGGTACAAAAGAATTT
>JBJEZM010000048.1:0-3424 GCA_051887395.1 Oscillospiraceae bacterium
AATTACTCCAGCTGGTATACCGTATATCTGTTGTATTCTAGCATTTATATTTGCGCAAGAAACCCCTAGTGTTGCATGTGTCACTTTCTTATTCTTAATTAACTCATTTATAACTGTACGTGCTTCGTTAATTGGAATTGCAACCCCTATTTTGGGAGTACTTGTTGAACCAAAACCCATAGTAACTATACCTAAAACCTCACCGCATTCATTAACTAACACTCCACCAGAATTACCATGGTCAAGGGCGGCATCTGTTTGAATATAATAGTCAAATACATACTGGCCATCCCGAGAAGGAACTCTGCGGTTAAGCCCCGAAACAATCCCCTCTGTAATGGAACCGTAAAATGTTAGCCCTAGCGGGTTACCAACTGCGTAGACTTTTTCTCCACGCAAGATGGCGTTGGAATCGCCAAAAGAAACCGGTGTTAAATTTGGCGCATCTTTAAGTTTAATTACCGCAATATCCGTAACTTCATCTAGTGCAACAATATCTGCTTGATAAGAAGACTTAGCATTGCTTTCTAAAAAAACCTCAATTTGAGTTGCATCTTTAACCACATGAGCGTTTGTTGCAATATAGCCATCTTTGCTTAGCACAAAACCTGAACCAGAGCCGGAAATATCTTGTGTTAAAGTGCCGAATATTGATTCTAATTCCACCTTGCCCCGCACTAAAATGCCCACCACAGAAGGGCACACTTTTTCTGCTACCTGGACTGATGTTAGTTTTGTTGCTGTGCTTTTAGTTATTGACATTTTTGTTGTTTTACTTGTTGCTGAAGTAACACTTTTTTGCTCTAACGCAGAGTTACTGTATGATGTGGAAAAACCCATTAACACAAAGAAAATTAGCAAGGCGATTAAAAAGCCACGAAAGCCTGAATTGGCTGGCTTTTGCCTTCCTTTTATTTCGACCTCTAAATTTTCCAAAAAACATCATCTCCTAATTAACTGCCGAATTTGCATGTTCCGATATCTCGAATTTATAACCTACACCCCAAATTGTTTTTAGAGCCCATTTGTTTGATACATTTTCTATTTTTTCTCGCAAGCGTTTAATATGCACATCCACTGTACGCGAATCGCCGTAATATTCAAAACCCCAAACTTCATCTAGCAATTGGTTTCTGGAATAAACTTTATTAGGGTTGCTGGCTAATAAAAACAGCAGCTCCATCTCTTTTGGCGGCAAAGGTAGGCGTTTGGATTTTACTATCAGTTCATAGCTATCCATATCTATATGTAAATTATCGAAATCTATTTTATTTTTCTGCGTGCTCTTTATGTTATTATATATAGTAAACCGCCGAATCTGTGCTTTGATGCGCGCAATAAATTCTTTTATATCAAAAGGCTTGGTAATATAATCATCTACCCCTAGTTCAAAACCTAAAACCTTGGCAAAAATATCGTTCTTATAGCTAGAAATTATAATTGGGCAGTTAGAAAGTGCTCGAATATCTTTGCACATCTGCCAGCCATCTGTGTTTTGAAACACAACATCTGTTATCACTAGGTCTATGTTAGATGCAACAAATTTTTCGCGCCATTGTTTTGGATCTTGTACAATTAACACACTATTGTTTTCACGCTCTAGATGAACTTTAAGCAGCTCAGAAGAATTTTTATCTTCGTCTATTATCATTATTTTGCGCAAGGACATTATTTAGCCTCCCTTACATTTTAGTTGAGTAGTAATAAAAACGTTAAAGTTCTTTATTTACGAATCTTGAGGTGCGCTAACTGGGCACACACTGGCGCATGCTCCACAGCTTACGCAAATATCTGGATCGATTTTATATATAAACTCACCTGGAGAAATTGCGCTAACTGGGCAAACGCTAGCGCAAGCACCGCAATTTATACATGTGTTGTTTATTTTATAAGCCATAATTAACACCTCCAATATAATTAAAGCTCCAATATTATAATATAGCCTTAGCTACAATTATAGCACAACAAAAAGATATATTCAAGTTACCTTATAAATTAGTTATAACTAAAATTCTAACTGTTTGCTTCTGCCAGTTGTTTTAACTTTTTGTATTGTTCATAAACATTATTCTGCAGTTTTTGCATAAGTTCTGGACCTTCTTTATTTATTAAAGAATAACGCAGTTCATTAGATAAAAACTGTTCTAGCGGTATTTTGGGTTCGTGACTATCTAACATGAACGGATTTTGCCCGCTTAATCTTCTTGGGTCGTATCTAAACAAGTTCCAATAGCCAGCTTCTACCGCTAATTTTGTTTCTGTTTGTGCTGAACCCATGCTGGTTTTTATGCCATGGCTAATACACGGCGCATAAGCTATTATAAGTGATGGGCCGTTATAACTTTCTGCCTCGCACAACGCCCTAACCGCTTGATTATAATCTGCTCCCAGTGCAATTTGAGCTACATAAACATGACCATAGTTAATTATCATCTCTGCCAGATTCTTTTTGTAACTCTTTTTACCGCCTGCTGCAAATTTTACAAATGCACCTAGCGGCGTTGCTTTTGAAGACTGCCCACCTGTATTAGAATAAACCTCAGTATCGAAAACCAGTGCGTTAATATTAGCATTTGTAGACATAACATGATCTAACCCGCTAAAACCTATATCGTAAGCCCAACCATCTCCGCCAAACAGCCAGACCGATTTGGGTAATAAATATTGCTGGTTCTTTAAGATATAGTCGCATTCATTACAATGGCCTTGTTTTAGTGTGTTAATTAATTTGTTTGCTGCGATTTCATTTACCTCTGCGTTGTCTTTCGTATCTATAAATTCTAAAATTGCCTCTTTTTCTGCCGCGTGAGAATTAACCATGGTTTGACATTTAAAGATTAAATTCTGCCGCATTTCGTTTTGCGTAAGCCAAATTCCATAGCCAAACTCGGCGTTATCTTCAAACAACGAGTTTGCCCAAGCTGGCCCTCTGCCCTGGTGGTTTTGCGTGTATGGCGTTGTTGGTGACGATGCGCCCCAAATTGAAGAGCAACCCGTTGCGTTAGCAATTATCAATCTGCTGCCGAATAGTTGTGTAACTAACTTGGCATAAGGTGTTTCGCCACAGCCGGCGCATGCACCAGAAAATTCAAGCAACGGTGTTCTAAACTGGCTATTTCTTGCATTTGTAGCTGGTAATTTTTCTAGTACATCCACTTTGGGTGCAATTTGCGTGCCATAGTCAAAGTATTGCTGTTTATCTAACTCCTCTAAAGCTGGTCTAAATTCTAGCGCTTTGGCTCCTTGCTTGCCAGGGCAAACATTTATACAAGAGCCACAGCCCATACAATCTAAAGCCGAAACAGTAATGCCAAATTTATATGAAAAGCCTGCAAGTGGAATCAGCTGCATATCCTGTGGAGCAGTCTTCTCTTCCTCTGCATTTAACACAACTGACCTTATTGCTGCATGCGGGCAGACCAAG
>JBJEZM010000049.1:0-3340 GCA_051887395.1 Oscillospiraceae bacterium
TTTTAACATATCTTCACCGGCCATTAAACTACCCCCCTCTTAATTAAAGCAGATACTATTTCCTGGAATATCACCGGGTTGCCCTGCCCTTTAGATAACTTCATGCACTGGCCCACAGCAAACCCTAAAATATTTGTCTTGCCTTTATTGTATAATTCACTAATCTGCGGATTTGCCGATAACACCTCCGCTGCAATAGCCTTTAGAGCCTCTTCATCATTAATTTGCACAAGACCATTTTTTTCTACTACTTCTAACGGTGTTATATCGTTTTCCATTATCTCTTCCAAAACGGTTTTCCCTGCTGTGTTAGAGATTTTACCCCCTTCAATTAATTCAAGCATCTGGCTAAAATTCCGAATATTCAGTTTAGAATCTTTTAAATCGATGTTTTTTTCATTAAGAATACGCGAAACATCACCTAAAAGCCAATTTGCAACCTTGTTTGGCGCACATTTCGCTAATTTAGCCACACTTTCAAACATTTCACACTTGTCTAAATTAGAAACTAATAAATTGGCATCAGCATAAACAACACCATAATCTTTCATTAGCCTTGCTAATTTTGCGCTCGGCAACTCTGGAATGGTTTTTTTAATTTCTTCAATTTCCACTTCATCTATCTCTAAAATAGGTAAATCTGGTTCTTCAAAATAACGGTAATCAACTGCACTTTCTTTCTCCCGCATAATAACATTATTATTTTTGCTTTCATCCCAGCGCATTGTAATTTGCTTTATCTGCCCACCAGCATTTAATATATCTTTTTGCCTGTTAATTTCACATTCAACTGCTTTAACTGCGCCATTAAATGAACCTACATTTTTTATCTCGCATCTGGTACCTAAAGTCTCGCTGCCCTTTGGCTTTAAAGAGACATTAACATCACACCTCATAGAGCCTTCTTGCATACGGCAATCACTAACACCTAAACACATTAATGTATTTCTTATAGTTTCTAAATAAGCTTTTACCTCTTGCACACTATCAAGCTCTGGCATAGAAACAATTTCTATAAGTGGCACTCCTGCCCTATTATAATCCACTAAAGTTAAGCCCAAATTTTCATCATGAATTAGCTTTCCGGCATCTTCTTCCATGTGTATCTGCCTTAAACTTATTTTTTTTGTTTTTTGCCCCTCGTCAAGTAAAATTTCAACAAAGCCACCAACACAAAGTGGAAAGTTAGCCTGAGAAATTTGGTACGATTTAGGCAGATCTGGATAAAAATAATTCTTGCGAGCAAAACTCGTTTTTTTATTAATTGTGCAACCAAAAGCTAAGCCTGCTTTAATTGCATATTCCACTGCTTTTTTATTAACAGTTGGTAAAGTGCCCGGCATCCCCAAACAGATTTCGCAACAATTTGAGTTGACTCTTCCCCCAAAAATATTTTTGCAGCCACAATACATTTTAGTTTTGGTAGAAAGTTCTACATGAACTTCTAATCCAATCACAACATCATATTCCAAGTTCGGCTCACTTCCTTTATAAAGAATTTCTTTCAAAACATTTTCCTGCCTCAAACAAAAGCTGCTCACAATAACGCTGCCCAATCAACTGAGCCCCTATAGGCAAATTGTTTTGCCCTTTACCGCACGGCACAGATATTGCAGGTAAGCCTAAAATACTAGGTGCTAAGGTACATAAATCCATAGCATACATCTTTATTGGGTCACATATCCCCCCCAAACGGAATGCCTGTGTTGGCCCTGTTGGTGTAATTAATATATCACATAATTTAAATAACTCGTCATGTGCTTTTAGCAGTTCATTTTTAGCTACAATTGCTCTTTGCATATAAGCACTTCCAGATTCAGAGCTAGATAAAAACGTGCCTAAAATAATTCTGCGCTTTACCTCGTCACCAAAGCCCTCTTCGCGTGTGTTTGCATACATTTCTTCAAGATCTTTAAACTCCTTCGCTCTAAGACCAAAGCACATGCCATCGTAACGTGCCAAATTAGATGCCGCCTCTATAGTTAACACAACTGAATAAATTGGCAACATATACTCCATATGAGAAACATTTACTTTTTTTATCTGTGCCCCACTCTTCTTAAAAAATTCAATCATTTCAAACACAGATTTTTTAACTTCTTCATCTATAAAATCACCAAAATATTCCTCTGGCACACCTATTTTAAGTTTTTTTACATCAAAAATAGGATGGTTTTGTGTTTTAAAATCCACTGTTGTAGAATCTTTGGGATCTTTACCAGAAATTACATTAAACAATAATTCAACATCGGCAACAGTTCTCCCTAACGGGCCAACTTGATCAAATGATGACGCTAGTGGCAGCAGACCGTAACGAGAAACTGCACCATAGGTAGGCCGCAGCCCCACAACTCCACAAAAGCTGGCAGGTAACCTAACCGAACCACCAGTATCTGACCCTAATGCTAAAACCGATTCACTTGCCGCAACTGCAGCTGCAGAGCCACCAGAAGAACCGCCTGGCACATATTCTATATTATGTGGATTTTTTGTTTTTTTAAAGGCAGAGGTTTCACACGAGGAACCCATAGCAAATTCATCTAAATTAGCTTTGCCAACCATAATCGCATCTGCTGCGTTTAATTTTTCAACCACAGTGGCATTATACGTTGGAACAAAGTTTTCTAACATTTTAGAAGCAGCTGTTGTTCTAACACCCTTAGTGCATATATTATCTTTAACTGCAATCGGAATCCCAGCTAAGCTTCCTAATTCCCCACCAGATGCTATCTTTTCATCTACACGTTTTGCATTTTTAAGAGCCGCTTCTTTAGTTAAGGTAATAAAAGCTTCCATCTCTGGCTCTTTTCTTTCTATTTCCCTAAAAGTATCTTCAATTATCTCTAGCGCGCTGCATTCTTTATTACTCAGTAATTCTATAAGTTCTGTAGCTGCCAACTCATTTAATTTCACCTATTCCCCGCCTCCTATCTTAAACCTGATGCAACAAAGCAACCTGCTTTTTTTTGTGGCGCATTGCTAAGCACCTCATCAATACTAATAGAATCCGTTTCAATATCTTCTCTTAATCCACATCTTTGGTTAATATTTACCCGGTTTTCGCCATTCTGCGGCACATCTGGTAATATTTCAATTAATTCAAGCATCTCTTTAATTTGAACATCAAACTTTTTAATCTCTTCTTTTGTTAAAACAAATTTAGCAAGCTTTCCAACATGCTCAAGGTAAAAACTCATCCTCTTTCACTCCTAATTCAAATAATAAATCCTTAATTTTCTCTTCGAAAATAACACTAACTCCTAACTCTTGCGCTTTTTTTAACTTACTTCCAGGCTCTGCACCAACTAACAGCCAATTCGTTTTTTTAGATACACTGCCA
>JBJEZM010000050.1:0-13519 GCA_051887395.1 Oscillospiraceae bacterium
AACAAGTTGCACAGTGCCACAAGGAGCTTGCAGGTATTATAGTTGCACCATCTAAAGCTTTAGATAAATTAACAAATAAACTTGGCGCAGAAAAAATTGAATCTGGAATAACCTTGCATGATATTTTAAAACGTCCTGGAGTATCTTTTTCTGATCTTTTTGATTTGACTGATAAATTGCAAAAAAGTAAGTTATTAAGCGATACGATACAAGAACGAGTGGAAATTGAAACTAAATACGAAGGGTATATAAAAAGACAGGTTGCACAAGCAGAAAAGTTAAAAAAGGCAGAAAGCAAGCGATTAAGCCCCAAAATAGACTATACAACAATTTCTGGGCTGAGGTTAGAAGCACAGGAAAAATTGAACAAAATAAAACCAACAAGTATTAGGCAAGCAGCGCGAATCTCTGGAGTTAACCCGGCGGATATTACAGTTTTGTTGCTCTGGTTAGCTAAAAACGGTAATTGAAATTTAAACTTAAAATATAACAGGAGCAAAGGTCATGAAACAGCTCAAAGAATATGCAGCACAGTTTGATATACGCTTAATGGATGATAAATTAATACTTTTTGAAGGATATTATAACTTTTTGATCGAATATAATCAAAAAGTAAATTTAACAGCAATAACTCAAAAAGATGATGTGATAATTAAGCATTTTTTAGATAGTATTATTCTTCTTAATTTTTTTAAGCTTAAAACAAACAGCAAATTAATTGATATTGGAACAGGTGCAGGGTTCCCTGGTGTGCCGCTAAAGATTGTGCAGCCGGACATAGATATTGTGCTGCTAGATGCCAGAAACAAAAAGATAGAGTTTTTAAACCAACTGCTTAATTTATTAAATCTTTCTGGTGGAGCAGTGCACGCAAGTGCCCAAGAACTAGTTAAAGAGCAAGGATTTTTACACAATTTTGATATTGTTGTTAGCAGAGCTGCTCTAAACATAACAAATTTTGTTATGTTTTCTGCAGGGTTTTTAAAGCCGGGTGGAATGATGGTAGCATATAAAGGTTTTAATATTGAAGAAGAATTAAAAGCGGCTGAACTTACACTAAAAAAAGCTAAACTTTTAGTTTATGCACTGCATAAGTTTGAGCTGCCGAACCAAAACAAACGGTCATTGCTTCTGCTAAAGAAAGAAGAGCACTAATGATTAAATGCGTAAACTTTTTTAAAGAGGTTGAAGAAAGGTTAAAAGAGGCTGGTATTCAAACCTTTGAATTTGAGAGCAGAACTATTTTTTTTGAGTATTTAGGAGAGAGCTGGTTCACGCAAAGCTATATTCCGGCAGACGTTGTAGAAGGAATTAAAAATATTGTAGCCAGACGATGCGAACATTATCCTCTGCAATACCTACTTGGGCATTGGGAGTTTTGGGGCTTAGATTTTTTTGTAGGTCCTGGAGTATTAATTCCAAGGCCAGAAACAGAACTTTTGGTAGAAGAGGTATTAAAAACAGCTAAAACTTTAAAACCGCAAGTAGTTGTTGATCTTTTTAGTGGCAGTGGTTGTGTAGGGATAGCAATAGCTAAAGAACTTGAAAACACGAAAGTCTTTTTAATAGAAAAAAGCAAAGAGGCCTTTAAATATGCTGAAAAGAATTTAATGCATAACAATATTTTAAATGCACAGGCTATTTGTGCAGACGCTTTGCAAATAGAATGGCATAAAAAGATAGATATAATTGTTGCCAACCCACCATATTTAACAAAGGCCGATATGAACAATCTACAAACGGAGGTACAGTTTGAACCCAGAGCGGCACTTTTTGGAGGAACAGACGGCTTGGAATTTTATAGGGCTAGTATAAAAAAGTGGAGTGAATACTTGAACTTAGACGGTAGAATGATCTTTGAAGTGGGGTATAATCAAGCGCAGGAAGTTTTGCAACTTTTTAGCAGTTCACAATTTAAAGTAGAAGTAAAAAAAGACTTAGTAGGTAAACAACGCTGTGTGGTGGCAACTAAGAAAACATGCAGGCTATAAAATAAAAAATCGGAATTTTTGATATTATAAATTCAATTAACTAAAAATCAAAAAAGTATAAAAAAACTTAAGTTTGCGGCTTTATTAAAATATTTTTTTGATTTTGCTCCACGTAGAACAAATGTTAATAACTTTTTTGTGCGTAAAAATCCCCCAATTTTGTTGGGGGATTTTTTCAGTTAAAAAGTAATTTAGAATTAAACATTAAATTAAATGACAAGCAACAAAATGTCCGGCAGTAACTTCTTTTAATTTAGGGGCTTCTTCAAAGCAGCGTGGAGTAGCAAATTTGCATCTAGAATAAAAATTGCACCCATTGTAAGCTGTAGTTTTATTTAAAGAGTTTTCATCGTCAATAGATGACTGCGGCTTTGCTAAATGTTTAAGATCTAAAATAGCATCGAGTAAAGTTTGAGTATAAGGGTGCTGGTGACGCATATATATATCATCAGCTGTGCCCAATTCAACTATTTTACCTAAATACATAACACCAATTTTATCAGAGATATATTTTACCACAGCAAGGTTATGTGAGATAAAGATGTAAGTTAACTTTAACCTATGCTGAAGCTCAACAATTGTATTTATTATTTGAGCTTGAATTGAAACATCTAAAGCAGAAACAGGTTCATCGCATACAATCAGCCGAGGGTTAACGGCTAAAGCTTTTGCAATGCTAATTCTTTGGCACTGCCCGCCAGAGAATTCACTTGGATATTTCTGCAATTGAGAACTGTTTAATCCAACAAGGCTTATTAATCGTTCAATTTTAGCAACGGCTTCAATTTTTGTTTTGCATAGTTTATGGGTTTTTAGAGCTTCGTTAATGGTTTTAAACAGTGTGGATTTGGGATCTAAAGCGGAGTGAGGATCTTGAAATACCATTTGAACATTTCTACGTAGAGCTAGGCTGTCTTTTGCTTTTATTTCAGAAAAATTCAAGCCGTCAAAAACAATTTCACCAGAATCGGGTTCAATTAATTTAACAATCATCTTTCCAATAGTGGTTTTTCCACAACCAGATTCTCCTACCAGGCCAAAAGTTTCACCTTCATAAACCGAAAAAGAAACATCATCTACAGCTTTGTTTACGTGTTTTGTTGTGTTAAAATATAAATTTTTTGAATAATATTTTTTAAGATTTTTTACTTCTAGTAATACTTTTTTTTCACTCAATTAACATTCGCTTCCTTTCGAGCAGCAGCTTTAAAATCAGGAACAACAGGTGCACGTTCATCTAAAAGCCAACATGCAGAAGAGTGTGTGGGAGATATTTGAAAAACAGGAGGTATTTTGCGCGTGCAAATATTCATGGTATACTTACACCTTTTGTAGAACGGACAAAAATCACCTAATTTTAGAATATCCGGGGGATCGCCATTAATTTGTTCAATCTGCTGATCGCGTTTGCTTTCTAAAGAAGGAATACATTCAAGCAAAGCTTTAGTGTAAGGATTTTTAGGTGCAGCGAACAGTTCTTTTGAAGTTGCTTGCTCCATAATTAATCCACCATACATAACAATAATTTTATCACAAGTATTAGCTACAACACCAAAGTCGTGGGTAACTAGCATAACAGCCATATTACGTTGCTTTTTTAAATCAGAGATCAAGCTTAAAACTTGTGCTTGAGTAGTAACATCTAAAGCAGTGGTGGGCTCGTCAGCTAAAAGCAATTCAGGAGCATAACAAAGAGCCATTGCTATAACAATTCTTTGTCTTTGCCCACCAGAAAATTGATGAGAATAAGATTTCATTGCAGTATCAATATCGTGAATTCCAACCGACGAAAGAATTTGAGCTGTTCGCTTTTTGGCTTCGCTCTTTTTTATATTTTCGTGTTTCATTATAATCCAAGTTATTTGACGTCCAATGGTAATAGCTGGATTTAAAGCTAAAAATGGATCTTGGAATATCATAGAGATTTTTTCACCACGAACTTTTGTCATCTCGTTTTCAGACTTTAAAAGCAGATCATCACCGTGCAATAAGATCTGCCCGTTTGTGATTTTACCATTTTTATAAAGTAACTTTAAAAGCGAAAAACATAGCACGCTCTTTCCGCTTCCAGATTCACCAACAACACCAACCATTTCACCATGCGCAATATCAAAACTCACATCACGCAAAGCATATGCTTGCTTACCGTCGATATCGAATTGTAAACTAAGATTTTTTACACTTAAAAGATTGTTTATCATAGAACCCACCAATCAATTAACATATTTTTTTTCTGGGTTTAAAATTTGCTGTAAACCATCACCCAGAATATTGAAAGAATATACAATAAGAGCTATAGCAAGGCCAGGAATAAAAACCTGGTATGGGAATATTCGAATACAATCTATGGCATCACTTGTTAAACTGCCAAGAGAAGCTTTTGGAATACGTACACCTAACCCTAAAAAGCTTAAAAACGCTTCCGCAAAGATAGCTGTTGGCACATCAACAGTCATTGCAATAATTATCTGTACAACGGAGTTTGGAATTAAATGGTTAAAAATAATTTTATATTTAGGCACACCAAGAACTCGGGCTGCCAAAATAAATTCACGTTCTTTAAGGCTAAGTATTTGCCCTCTAACTTGTCTGGCAACACTTGTCCAATATATCATACCCATAGTTAATACCACAGTTTTTAAAGATGAACCTATAGCCATTACAGCAAGAATAGCGATGAGTATTAAAGGAATCGAATCAATTACATCAATGATTCTCATCATACACTCACCTACACGGCGATTGCTGTACCCAGCAATGCCACCGTAAACAGAACCCAAAATACTGGCAATTAATGCAGAAAATATACCAACATAGAGGGATGTTCTAGCGCCATAAAAAACACGAGCCAGCATATCGCGTCCCAAAGAGTCGGTGCCGAGCCAATAGCTTTTATTCCAAACGGTTTTCTGATTTTCTGTGGGTACTTGTTTGCCATTAACAGAAACAATGATTTTTTTATTTTTATCAAATTTAACGCTAACAATATTATCATCTATATTATAGCAAAAGCTCATAGAGGAAGTATTTAAATCTGCTTCAGCAGGGACACTTAAAAGATGTCCATCTTCGGAAACGTTAATAACATGCAGAGCACGGTTAACGTGAATGTATGAACCAGGAGCAATTTGTGTTATGTGCAGTATAGGAGAAACATTAGTAAATCGTACATCCTGCTTTGCATACGTATGTGGGTTAAAAATTGGATTTAAAAAAGTTAGTAACAGAATAAAAAATAATAAAACCACACCAATAATCACCTTTTTATTATGTGCAGCGCGTTCCCAAAAGCTTTTTTCATATTCATTTTTATATTTATCTCTTACGGAGGGTTTTGTGGAAACAATATCCTCAGCAAGAGGGTTTGGTTCAAAAAACTCAAAATCGTCCATAATATTAAATCCTTTTTTATTATTTTAAACGTATTTTTGGATCAATTATCATATAACAAAGATCAACCAAAAATACGGAAAGCACATAAAAAACAGAACAAAGGATAGACATCCCCATAATTATTGGATAATCTCTGACCATAATTGTATCTACAAAATATTGTCCAACACCTGCTATAGCAAAAAGCTTTTCTGCAATAAATGTACCAGAAAGAATGGTGCCAATAGTTGGGCCAAGGTAAGTTATAACTGGCCCAAGTGCGTTTTTTAGAGCATGTTTTAAAACAACTTCTTTACGGCTAAAGCCAAAGGTTTTTGCGGTACGCACATAATCACTCGCCAAAACATCAATCATACTAGATCGCATTAATTTGGTGGTAAAAGAGATATCAAAAAATGAGATAGTGAGCACAGGTCCAATATAATGCAACCGAGAAGAAAGCCCACCAATTGGCAGCCACATTAAACGTTCGCAAAAAATATATAGTATAAAAGCACCTAAAACAAAGCCCGGCATAATTAAACCAAAAGAGGTAATACCAGAAATCAGCTTATCTACAAACTTTCCTTTATTAAGAGCGGCAATAATTCCTAGTGGAAATGATGTTAATATAATAAAAATAATAGCAACAACACCCAAATGCATAGAGTTTGGCAAACCAGACAGAATTATTTGTTTTACAGGAATTCGTTTAGATATAGAAGAGCCCAAGTCACCGTGCAGAAGATTTTTGACAAATATCCAATATTGGGTTGAAACAGGTTTGTCAAAACCATATTTTTCATTTAGTCTGGTAAGCACTGGCCCCATATTCTTTTTGTCTTGAAAAAACGGACTGCCAGGGATTGAGTGAACAAGAAAAAACGTAATAGTGCATATAGTTATAACAGTGATCAACATAATTATAAATTTTTTAAGAATATATTTATACATTTTATTTTCCAGCCCCCTTAAATAACCTATACCGTTTATTTTAACATAAACAATAAGAGGATCATTAAGCGATTGTCGAATAATGTCGAATTTTGCGTTTTATTTTATAAATTTAAATTAATTTCTAAAGCTATACAAAAAATCATTAATATGACTAAGGCAATGGCAAAAATATTTTAAAGGCATAAAAACGCCCCTCCAAGGTACTACCAAGGGGGGAGTGTTTTAACGTTTTACATTTTTTATAATATCTTCTATAGTTTCTTTAAATTTATAATCTGTATTCATACGTTTGGTTATTTTATTTAAAGCGTATATAACAGTAGAATGATCTCGTCCACCAAAATATTCACCTATTGTAACCATAGGTAAATCCATTACCGTGTGTGCAATATAAATACCGGCCTGCCTTGCACTAGATACTTGTGCGGAACGCCGCTGACTTTTTATATCCGCAGTGGAAACACCAAAAGTTTTTGCCACTTCGTTCATAATCTTATCAAAGGTGAGGTCAATAGGCATTTCTTCGGTTAAAATATCTTTGGTTATAGTTTGTGCAATAATCATAGAGGGGAGGGTACCAGCTAGAGTTTTGTAAGCTTTTAATTTTTTAACAGCGCCCTCTAACTGCCGTATATTATTTTTAATTTTATTGGCAATATATTCAGCAACATCTTCCGGAATTTCAATCTCTAAAAATTCAGCTTTGTGCCTAATTATTGCAACCCTTGTTTCAAAATCAGGTGGTTGTACATCGGCAATTAAACCCCATTCAAATCGAGTGCGCAGTCTTTCTTCTAAGGTTTTTATTTCTTTAGGTGGTCGGTCAGAGGTCAAAACTATCTGCTTTCCTGCCTGATAAAGCTCATTGAATGTATGAAAAAATTCCTCTTGAGTGCGTTCTTTACCGGCAATGAATTGAATATCATCTACTAATAAAACATCAACATTGCGGTATTTATCGTGAAATTGCTTAGTGGTATCTTTACCAATAGCTTCAATTAATTCATTGGTAAATTCTTCGCCTTTAACATATAAGATATTCATTTTAGGGTTGTTTTTACCTATTTCGTGGCATATAGCACATAATAAGTGAGTTTTACCAAGCCCAGAATCTCCATAAATAAAAAGAGGGTTATATGCGCCAGAAGGATTTGCAGCAACAGCCAAAGAAGCGGCATGTGCAAATTTATTCGAAGGGCCTACAATGAAAGTTTCAAAGCAATATTCATAATTTTCTGAATTATTCTTAAAGCTCAACAGATCATTTGTGGAACTTTTTGCCGAACTATCGGCTGGATTTTCACCTTCATCTTCTTTACATTTAATGTTAATGTTCACAGAGAACCCTAAAACAGATTCAAATGCAGTATGCAATAGCTTTAAATATTTATCTGTTATTATCTTTTTTTGAAAAGAGCTGTTTACAAAAAGATTAACAGTCTCTCCCTCCATACTAAGCGGCTGAATAATACCTATCCATAAGTTATAACCAACCGAAGAAATCTGCCCTTTGCAATATTCACATACCCTAGAGAAAACTTCATTAAAGTTTGTCATAAAAATTACGTGCACAAACTTGTGCATAGTCTCCTTTCTTCAAAAACGTAAAAGTAACTCATTCTAAGTATTTTACCATATTTATTTAAAAATAACAAGCTTTAAAAACTAATTTTAATTTATTCTGGGTACTTGAGCATATTAGGCTCCCAACATCTTAACACCTTCAATATTTTTGTGGAGGCACGTTTAGCACGTTCTAAATCATGTTCTTTAAAATTACCGCATTCTTTAGCGGAACAACCTGGAATTTCACCGCTAAAATTTGCAATGAATTCAAAGGCACGGCGCGTTAAATCAATAGCTTGACTATGCGGTAGGTTTTTTATTAACAAATAAAACCCAGTGCGGCACCCCATAGGTCCAAAATATATTATGTGATTTTTAAATTCACTACTTCTAACGAATGTGGCAAAAATATGTTCTATTGTGTGCATTTCTGGATTTGTAAGGAAGGGTGGTGTGTTCGGCTTTATTAACCTAATATCGTAAGTTATAATATTGTCATCTATTCTAGAGATATACATACCCGGCACAATTTTATTATGATCTACACAAAAACTGGCAATTTTTTGCATATTGAATCTCCCAAATTATTTGTAAAATTTAACCACAGAAGTAGTACCAACACCCAATTCACTTTCTGCTTCAATGTGGCATTTTGTTTTGTTATAACTGCTTTAGCAAAGGTAAGCCCTATGCCAACGCGGCTTTCTTTTGAGTTTTTACCTTTATAAAATCGATCAAAAATATGTGGCAAATTTTGCTCGCTTATACCAACGCCAGTATCTTTTATAGTTAATTCAACATAAAGCGGCGTATTTGCAGCAGAGACATAAATATTTTCGTTTGTATTTGTATATTCTACGCAATTTTTTAGTACATTCTGCAAAGCTTCGCATATCCATTGCTCATCAGCCAATATAGTTATATTGTTTATCGCATGAATTTATTATTTTAATATCTTTAACTTCAATGGCAATTTCCAGCGATTTTAAAACTTTAGTGATAATATTTGCAAAATTTAGCGGAGTAGATTCCAGTCGAATCTGCCCAGAATCGAACTTAGCAAAAGAAAGCAGGGAGGTTATTAACCACTCTAATTTATTAAGAATAGCTTTAATATTACGCAAAAGTTCACAAGCTTGTGGCTCTTTTAAATCATTTGCCTGCAAAAGGTCAGAAATCATAATTAAAGAAGTGAGCGGAGTTTTCAACTGATGAGAGATATCTGCCATTGAATTAGAAAGGAATTGCTTTTCTTTTTCTAACCGATTTGCTTGTTCTTGCAGGGTAATTGCTGTGCGGTATATTTCGTTTTTTAAAATGCTTATGGGGGCCTTCAAAATTATCATAAATTTCTAAATGGAAGTGTGGGTTGTAGTTAAGCTGACTCAAATAGTTTACAAGGGCGTTAATTTGTAACCGTAAAGATTTTAAATGGAAAAAAATAACAAATCTAAAAAACAGAAAACAAATAAACTGTAACAAAAAACATATAACTAAACCGTATAGAAAATAAAACTATAATTATTTGAAAAACAGCAATACAATAAAGCCAAAAAACAGATTTATTAATTTTTTTACTTATTTTCATAAACGTCACCAAGTTTATAACCAACGCCTCTAATTGTTTTTAATATTTTAGGGTTGGCTGGATCGTCTTCAATCTTTTCACGCAGCTTCTTTATGCAGACTGTTAATGTGTTATCGTTCACAAAATTACCAGCTGTATCCCAAATTATACCTAACAGTTTATCACGCGTTAAAATAATATTTTTGCTGTTCATAAAAGTAAGCAAAATTCTTTGTTCCAAAGCAGATAAATTAATTTCATTGCCGTCGTTGGTCACGGTATTTTTTAAAGTATCTATTGTAATGTTACCACATTTTAATATATTATTATTGTTAGAGTTATGTTTTAGTGCATTTTTAACTCTTGCAATAAGTTTGAGCCTATGAAAAGGCTTAGTGATGTAATCATCTGCGCCGAGGTTAAAGCCGGTTATAATATCGGCTTCATCGCTAAGTGCAGAGATAAATATGACCGGGATATTACTAGTTTGTTTTATGTGAGAACAAACAGAATAGCTATTACCATCTGGCAGATTAATATCTAACAATATTAAATTAAAATCATCGTTTTTCAAAATATCTTTAGCATCTTTTACAGAACTAACTGAATTAACGGTAAATCATTCGTTTTCTAATAATATTTTAATCAAACGAGCAACATTTTGATCGTCTTCTATAGCCAAAATGTGTGCCATTTGTCTCACCTCATGCAATATTTAATTTATAAAATATTCGTGAGCTAATTGTAACATAATTTAAGATTCATGTCAACTTAAGCATGCCGAATCAAAATCACGAAATTCACACAATTTAGTAACTAATAGCGGCAGAGCAGGTTTGCATTCTTGCCTTTTTTTTGCTATAATAAAATACACTCTCGAATTAATCATTATATAAAGCCATTTTATCAACTGCTTGTTATTAATGTGTTACTAGTTCGGTTTTTGATTTGTTCGGCTATTAATTGGCTTTTAATAGGGATAAATAACATAAAACAATCAAAAAAATTATTGATTTATAAGGAGAATATATTTATAGTAATATAATGTAAAAAATTCAATGTGAACATTACTTCATTGATTCATTTATTACCATAGAGTATCTCATTAACACGCTTTTATACTTTGCTGTAATTATAACCAGCAGAGATAAGAGCGTTTTTCCTTACTGTTCCATTCCCCCATTTGTCATCTATCACTTCTTGCGCCGACTCTTCTATAGATTTTCTATTATGAGTATTATTTTCTTCGTTTAGTTGAGATTTAACTTGACTTCTGAACCAATCCATATTCTTTCCAAAGCGTTTTAACCAATGGTCATAATCTCCATGGTTATTTCCATACCCCGCCAAATACGCTTCACGATGCGAACATATCTTATCTGCTCCAAATTCAAAGCGTTTGCATAAGTAAACGCAAAATTCAATTGCTTCTTTGAATACAGCGTCAAAGTAAATACGGTCATTGAGGGTATCTTCACCATATCTCGAATTGAATTCTAGCACTAGGGTTATAATTATAAGACCCTTTGCTGTCTAATGCACAACCCCAGCAGCATATACCAAATGGTAGAGTTTGATATGTTTCTATTTGTCCTGTTGCATTAGCACCTATAAACGCATGAACGCAACAGCTGCGATTATTTTCTACGTAATAATTGTTCCAATGATTACTATATATTTTTTTACCTAAATCAGCTATGACTTCGTTGTAACAGGGTCGAGATGAAACAGACTGAACGTATCTTTTTAAAGTTTTATTGTTAGCACCAGTGGAATGTACAACTATGCCAGTTGGCTTACCATTGGTAATTTTTTTGTTATGGATATAACAAGCATTTTTAATTAACGTACACTTTTTTAAAATCATGAATTACGTTCATCTCCCTGTTTATTGGAATCAACTAATCCTTCACCGATAATATACGCAATTAAAGTTGCACCAGACATAACAATGCTAGAAACCTGAGCAACCACACTTTCTGATACATTAAGACTAAGAAGTGGAGTAGAGATAAAACGAGTATAGCAGCCCAAAATTTACGACTAGTTAATTTAAGTTTCCAATTTATCTTTATGTCTTGCACAATACCACCTCAAAGTTAGGATGTTTAATTTGTATATCTTCTAAAGTTAATCTTCCCATTTCTTAAATAATTTTGCAATTTTTTATTCATATTGTACTTCTCCAAATGCAAGCATATTAACTATATCTTCAAGTGCATTTAAGCGTTCTTCATTACTGTAGTGCTTAACGAAATTTTCATTTTAAAAAAAGCCTGGTTCAAAAGAATAGCAATACCTTTGTTCGGAAACGTTTTGAGGAATTACAGCCACTTCATATACACTCTTTACAAATTCAGGAGGAATGGCTAGAGCTATATTTGTATTTTCATTTAAAAGATAATAATTGTTCTCTTTTTGTATACCAAATGTTTGTAATGTGCATGATTACATTGTCTTTATCTGTTAGAATATACATCTGTTTTCACTCCTTATTTTTCTAGATGTTTGGTACGCACACATCAACTGTAGCTCCTGCAACTGCATTTGTTTTAGCTACTTCCAAAATATCTTGATTTACTGAAGAATAGTATAGCTGCCAACAAGTCTACCATAAAGTTTAGAATTTGCATAAATAACAATCATGTTATTACCCGTATAACATAACATATCACTGATAGTCCATAAAAATAACTGTTGTTGGATTGTTTTGCAATTGTTGTAGTTGTGATTGTGGTGTTATCTATTGCACAAGTTGTATAGTATAGATCCCCCATATCGCTAGGACAATGCGCGATAAACACATAATTATTGTTTAAGGTAACTGGCGATATTCTAAAGGTTCTTACGTTTCTTAACAATGTATCAGTCCCAGGAGATATAGTCATGTTATTTACCAAACAAACTAATCCATATAGATAATCATTATCTCTGCGATGTGTAACAAATACTTTGTTAGGGCTTAATAAAGTTGCCGATGCGATATAGCCTTTGGCACTTAAATGTGTATCTGTTCCAACTGAAATTGTTGTGCCGCTAATACGGCGTACCAAGCCATATAAATAAAAGCTGGAAGTATCGTAGTCGTGTGCAATAAATACGTCATTATCATTTAATGCAACTGCAGACATAAAACCATATCCAGATCTAGCTACGGAGCTTAAAGAGGTTACGGTTCTTTTAGCAATAGGTTGTACCACTTATTGTACACACAACACCTCTTAAGTAGTGATAAGGACTATTATAACCCCATATAATTAATGACTTTATCGTAGCTAAGAGCAACTGCGATGGTAGAATATTGTAAATATATACCAGAATAGCCTGCTGCAGCGTCAAGAATTATTGCATTGCCAACTGTAATAACTACCATTTACTGTGCAAACTATGCAATATAAATCGCTATAGCTTTGATACTGTCCATAAGAAATAAACACCTTGCTATCACTTAAAGCGGTGGCTGAAATGTAGAAACCGTAAGAGTGAGATGCAATTGCTGCAGCAGTACTAACGGTAATAGTAGTACACTTTACTATACACACAAAGCCTCGTAAATATGAATTATACTGATAGGCAATGGGTATCTTGTTTTTACTGAGCGCTACCGCTGATAAGTAACTATTATCACTGCCAGAATATAATTGTGTTGCTATCACCTCTGCCAGACCGTTAATAAAAGAAATAAAATCACCAACATTAACATTGCTTGAACCCGCAGTATGTTGTTTAATAATTCCGTTAATGTTAAATCCTTTTTTATTAATTTTACCTATCACATTATTACCTCCTTCTCGCATATAATTGCTGTGTTACAGTTATTGTAATATTTTCAATAGGTTGCTTTGATGTAATAATTTTATATGACCCATTATATGTTTCAGTATAACCATCAATAGGTTTGACTTGATTGTCTAAATCCATATAGCAATTGATAATATGTGATGGTGAAACTGTTGAGTCTGTGACGGTATATTCATATAATTGAGTATTGGAGTTTGAAATCCAATTAAAAACACTTAGTGTTAGAGTTTTACTTTTTGGTTTTAAGGCATTTACTTCATCATTC
>JBJEZM010000051.1:0-3291 GCA_051887395.1 Oscillospiraceae bacterium
GTTAAAGCAAAGTTTTGCAAATTTGGTTTAAGCGTTTTTGAAGAACATGAAGTTTTGGAGCTAATTTTATTCTATGCAATACCTCAGCGCGATACAAATGAATTGGCGCATAAGCTGATTGAAAAGTTTGGATCAATTAAAAATGTTTTAGAAGCACCATATGAATTGTTAGTGCAAGAAGTGGTATGGGGGAAAGTGTTGCATTGTTTTTAAGCTTATTCCCTGCGGTGTGGGGGTATTGCCGATCTAAAACTAACACTAAGCTAAATTTATGCGATCGTAATGGGATTATAGAAACAATGATATCAAAATTCGAAGGGAAACAAAAGGAGAAGCTTTATGTTTTGTGCTTAGATGCTAAAGATGCTAAATTTGATGTAATTGCAATGGATGCTTTATTTGAAGGAAAATCAGGAGCTGTAGAGGTATCTTGGGAGAAATTAGTGCGTTATGTTGTAATAAACAATGTTTCTAGTATTGCATTAGTGTACAACCACCCAAATGGAGTGCCTGTACCTTCTAGCAATGATGTATTTTTTACAAGAGAATTAATATCGATTTTAAAACCTTTAAATGTTAGAATTGAAAACCATATTATTATTTCGGGAACAAAATATATATCGATGAGAGAAATGGAGTTTTTAGATGATACTTAATAACAACAGAACAAAAACATTCGAAACACTAAAATGGTTAATTAATTATGCAAAACAATACAAAAAATTATTTATAATAGACATTGCTCTTGCTGGTTTGCAAACGGGATTTGCGCTGATTTTCCCACAGCTTGTAAAATATACAATAAATGAGGATCTTATAAAAAATCATTTTGGAATGATTTTTTGTTGTTTGGTGGCCATTGCATTTGAACGAATAATTGAAGCTGTGATTTCGTATTTTGGAAGTGTTGTTGGGCATACAGTGGGGTATCTAATTGAAACAGATTTACGGTCGTATTTGTTTGAACATATTCAAAGTTTATCTTTTTCTTATTTTGATAATTGCAAAATTGGTCAGTTAATATCACGTGTTACAAGTGATTTGAAAGATATTGCAGATGATATTCATCATTGTTCTAGCGAATTTTTAATTTTTATTTTAAAATTTGTAGGAGCATTTTGTCTTTTAATGTTTACCAATGTAGAATTTACGTTGATTTTGTTTGCAATTTTGCCTTTAATGTTTATTTTGCTCTTTAAATTTAATAGAAAATTTTATGCTTTGCTTAAAGAGGTAAGGCACAGGCTGGGGCAGATTAATGTAAAGACAGAAAATAGCTTACTGGGTATAAAGACAGTGCAAGCGTTTGCTAACGAAGAGCTAGAAATGAGAAAATTCCAGGAGAGTAATAAAGAATATCTTTCTGCAAATATAAAATTCATAAAAACAGTAGCTAAGTTTTTTAGTTTTACATTTTTGATTTACGGCTTAATATATTTTTGCTTATCTGCTTTTGGTGCGTGTTTTATAAAATTAGGTAAACTAAATGTATCTAATATGCTGGCATATTTTCTTTATATAAGCACGTTAGTACGAAGCATGGGCTTAATTCCAGATTTGTTAGAAAAATTTCAGAACGGGATTACAAGCATTGTGCGTGTGAGAGAAATAAGTGATATTAAACCAGAAGTCTGCAATGCTCAAAATGCTGTAGAATTGCCAGCCGTTAAAGGAAAAATTGAGTTTAAGAATGTGAGCTTCTTTTATAACAATTTAAGTGAATTAGTTCTGGATGATATAAGTTTTAAAATAACTCCAGGAGAAAAAATTGCAATTGTTGGAGTATCTGGTGCAGGAAAGAGTACACTTTGTAACATAATTCCAAGATTTTACGACTCTAAAAGCGGGCAAATTTGAATTGATGGTATTGATATTAAATCAGTAACGTTAAAATCTTTGCGCGAACAAATTGGGGTAATTTCTAAAGATATTTATTTATTTGATGACAGTGTTGCAAACAATATAGTTTATGGCAAACCGAGTGCGACACAAGCAGAGATTGAAGCAGCTGCCAGATATGCTAATGCCGAAGAGTTTATTTTAAAATTGTCAAAAGGATATGATACATATGTGGGCGAGAGAGGCGAACATCTTTCTAGCGGGCAAAAGCAAAGAATTGGAATTGCACGTGCGTTTTTAAAAAATGCAAGTATATTGATTTTAGACGAAGCGACATCTTCGCTAGATAACGAGAATGAGGCGGAAATATATCGTTCTTTAGAAAGGCTATGTGTAAATAAAACTACAATAATTATTGCGCATAGGCTAACTACAATAAAGAGTGCAGACCGAATTTTTGTGTTAAGCAATAAAAAAATTGTAGAATCGGGTTCTCATGAAGATTTGATAGAAGCAAAAGGTGTATATTATGATCTTTATAACAAAGTGAGATAAACCAACTGGGTTGTATTAATTAATTAAGTGTGGTAATATATAGTTATTAAGGGGTGGATAACTATTTGGTAAATTTTGCAATTTTGTTAGACACATTAGTTTTAGATCTATTTATTTATTTTGCAATAGAAACAGCCAGGCAAGGATTTATTATTAATGTAGTTAACTTGCTCAGGTATATTATTGCTTATTTTATGGCGCTAAATTTCAGCGAGCGTTGTACGCAATATATTTATGATAATTTTATTAGTGGAAAAGCAGAGGCAATTATTACGGCTAGGTTATCTAATTTTTACAATACATTGCTTGGAGCAAATGGAGTAGCAGAGTGGGAAAGGGTAGTAACTAAAATAAAGGAACAGCTCTCTTTTTTAAATTTAGATAAATTTTGGCAAGGTATAGATAGATTTACGGCAGAATCACTTTCGAAGAACATTGCAAATAAAATAGTTTATCCTGCAGTTAAGTGTGTAGTTAGTACTATATTATTTTTTGTCATTTTAAAACTTTGCAAAATTTTGGCTATCAGATTATTGTTTGCGTTTAAAGGAATCAACCGAATACCAATTGTTGGTGGGCTTAATAAAATTATGGGTGTTATGTTTGGCTTATTTAAAGCTACAATAATAACAATAATTTTAGCAGGGGTTGTAGATTTTGTTGTATTATTAAGTGCAGATAATTTGGTTTGGTTAAACACTTCAATTGTGAAGAATACGCATATAGCAAAATATTTTTTAGAAGTTAGCAATATGTTTAATTTAGATTTTAGTATTTAAAAATGGATTGGAGATCAATATATGATGCTTTGTACAAGATGCAAAAAAAGGCCAGCAGTAATTTTTATGACACGTATGGATTCTGGCGAAACGATCAACGAAGGCTTGTGCATAATAT